>JAKIUH010000292.1 GCA_021647685.1 Bacteroidales bacterium | reverse complement strand
CTAAACCCTGATTAAATTGGAGTTGTTGAAATTTTAGTTGGAGCTTTTATGTTTATGAAAAGAAAAATTTATAAAGAAGTAGGAGGTTTTGATGAAACTTATTTTATGTATGGCGAAGATATTGACCTGAGCTATAAAATACACAAGAAAGGCTATCAGAACTATTATTTTTCAGACACTCAAATTATTCACTACAAAGGAGAAAGTACAAAAAAAGACATTAAATATTTACGTCATTTTTATGGGGCAATTAAAATTTTTTATCGCAAACACTTTAAACTCAATAAGATTTATGATACCGTAATGAGTCTAGGTATTCATTTTTGGTATTTCATGAAGTTTTTTAAAATAAAAACAACTAAAGCAACTGATCCTAGTATAACAAAGTTTATATACATTGGCGAAAATCAAAAAACTTTTACAAAACTAAAGCAAAAACTCAATGCCAAATTAGCTGTAAACCACACTCAAATAAGTATCAATGATATTAAAGCAACTCAAGTAGATACTGTTTTTTTTGATAATAACTACATTAGTAATAAAGCAATTATAAGTGGTATGCACACACTTAAAGATAGTAATATATCTTTCCGATTTATTCCTAAAAATTGTACTTTTTTTATTGGTAGTGATTCCGCTATAGATCGTGGTATAATAGAACAGCTCTAACATGGACGCATTAAGATTTAATAAAAATAGCGATTGGCAAAAACTCCTAGAGAACGAATTTGAAAAAGCTTATTTTAAAGAATTAATACAGTTTGTAAATACACAATACACACACTATACCTGTTTTCCGAAAATCAACGAAATATTTAATGCCTTTAATAATTGTTCGTTTAACGATTTAAAAGTAGTGATTATTGGGCAAGATCCATATCATACTCCTGGGGTAGCTACAGGATTAGCTTTTGAATCAGATCCCCCTTCTCCATCCTTAAAAAATATCAGAAGAGCAATAGCTAATGAATATATGCTCGATGAAAAAAATGAAGAAATAAAAGCTCAATCAGAATTAATCAAAAGCCAGTCAGATAAACTTGCAGAGCAGCACCAAATAACATTAAAACAAAAGCAAGAAATTATTGATAGTATTAATTATGCCAAGAGAATTCAACAAGCCATATTCCCAACCAAAGAATATATTGATAAAATACTTAACGAGCATTTTATTTTGTTTAGACCGCGCGATATTGTAAGTGGTGATTTTTACTGGATGAGAAAAATCAAAAATTTCATCATTGTTGTAGCTGCTGATTCAACCGGACATGGGGTGCCGGGTGCTTTTATGAGTATGCTGGGCGTAAGCTTTTTAAATGAAATAGTTAGTGCTAAAAGTTTAGATAATGCAGGTGAAATTCTGAACCGTTTAAGGGATAAGGTTAAAAAATCCTTACATCAAACCGATGTAAACAGTATATCGCAAGATGGTATGGACATAGCTTTTTATATTATTAATACCGAAACCTTAGAACTTCAATATTCAGGTGCGTACAATCCTTTATTTATTGTCCGGAAAAATCAAGAACCGGAATTAATTGAAATTAAAGCCGACCGCCAACCAATTGCCATTTTTATGCGCGAAAAAGAATTTAGCAGTTATAATATTCAATTACAAAAAGGCGATTGTATATATACATTTTCCGATGGTTATGCCGATCAATTTGGTGGGCAAAAAGGACAGAAATTCAAATTGAAAAATTTTAAACAAATTTTATTGGATATTTATGATTTGCCAATGAAAGAACAAAATCAAATACTTAAAAATACATTAGAGGACTGGATGGGAAATACCCACGAACAGCTTGATGATATATTGGTTTTAGGGGTACGCGTTGATTTTTAAATATCCGTAAGCCTCATGTCCTAAATTAAACAGTAAATCAATAATACTTAAATCAGCCGTAAATGGAAATTTCTCATTAAAGCTTTGATAATAAGGTTTTTTAACTAAGCTTGTAATATCATCAGCCTGATTTTTAGCTTTAATTCGGTATCGAAAATCATAGTCAAACTTATCCGCTTCAATAAATTGATTGGTAAATTTTAATTCTTTGTCAATTTCCAAAATACTCAGAAGCGTTTTAATTATTTCATAATTAAAATCAAATAAGAAATTATATTTTTTTGAAAAAAAAGGCAAAAAATCATCAATAAGTAATTCATAAAAAGGAGAATTACGATAAGCAGCTTCCAATGATTTTAAATGTTGCTTTTGCCAATTAGTGGCATAATCAATTTTAACATCTTTTATCAATACCTTTTTGCGGGTAACTTTTACCACCGGAATACTTAAAACCATTAACCCGTTTGCTGCCAAAATATGAAACCGGTTCCGGTAAGTCTGTTTTGTATAATGCTCATAGCTTTCAATATAAATTTCATTTGCGTTAAGCAAATATTTAAACCAGCTTATCGGGGGAAAATATGCCGTTGATAATAAAATTTTTGAAAATGAAACCATAGATTAAATGAATTACAAAAAAAACAGATATTCCTCTTTATCTGAAATATCTGTTTTTTGTAAACAAAATTATAAATTAATTTGCAAATTTATAGGCTAATCCCAAACCAAATAATTCTTTAACCTGTAAACGAGGTCCCACATTACCGTCTTTGTCTGCAATTATAATATCATCGTCATAGATAAATTGGAGGTTTAAAGTTGCTGATAAATATTTATTTATCTTCATCGTAAAAAGTATTTGCCAATCTACATCAACGTTCTGAGGATTCTCATTATAATTTGAGAATAATGTGAGTTGCGAAACAAGATTAACATTCTTCATAATGTCATAATTCAGATTTGCTTTTACAGACCCCCCAAATTCATTTCGTGTGGTTTCATTGGGTTTAAGACCATAATTAGTTGAAAGTATAGTATCATTAACAATAGTGATTCGTCCCGATAGTGGACCAATAAATAAACTGAATGCTTTTGATGGTTTATAATTCATCCCCAAAGCAATATTCACATAGGCTGGCGATAAAAAATTGGCAATCAAAGTTTTAGTACCTGCAGCATCATCGTATTCATAGCCTTTGTCAAATTGCGTTAAAAAACTAGCCATACCACTGTAATACCAATTTTCAACAGCATGATAACCGTATTTTGTACTAATTTCAAATTTATCAGTAGTTTTACGAAATTCTTTATCGCCTTGTTTTTGTGAACCATAGGCTAAAATAATTCCATTTTCCCAAATATATTTGCTCGATTTGTAATTAGCTCCGGCAATTAACATACCACTTATTGCAACTGAATTTTCCCCTCCAGCAGCCCAGTTTGTAAATGAGGACTGAGTAAAACTCAAACTTCCTGCACTACGATAATGCCAGCCAAGTGTTGAGTCTTTTTTTGCTTCTTCCTGCGCCCAAATAACTTTTGGAATAATTAAAGTTAATGTAATTAAAAATAAGAATTTTCTCATAATAAAATTGATTTTGAGTTTTTAATTGTTTTGTTGAAATAAATGAACGTCTGTTTGAGGATAAGGTATGGAAATGTTATTTTTATCAAATGATTTTTTAACATTTTCATTCATATTAAAGAAAACGCCCCAATAATCGGCACTTTTTACCCAAACACGAACGGCAAAATTAACCGAACTATCTGCCAATTCACTTAAACCGATAAAAGGTTCCGGTTTTTCCAAAATACGCTTGTCTTCTTTTATAAGTTGCCACAAGATTTCTTTTGCCTTATCAATATCATCATTATAACCGATACCAAAAGTAAAATCTACTCTACGTTCCGGCTCGGCAGAATAATTCACCAAAGAATTTGACGAAATAGGTGCATTCGGAACAATAATTCGTCGATTATCGGGTGTTAGCAGAATCGTATTAAAAATCTGTATTTCTTTAACAACACCCTTAAAACCCTGTGCTTCAATAAAATCACCCACTTTAAAAGGTTTAAAAATAAGAATCATTACACCTCCGGCAAAATTTTGCAATGTTCCTGATAAAGCCATACCCACAGCTAAGCCGGCAGCACCCAGTATAGCAATAAACGAGGTCATTTCTACCCCAACCATACTCATTACACTAATAACAAGTAAAACTTTGAGTAAAATAGATATAATACTGCTTAAAAAACTACTCAGCGATTTATCCATCTCACTCTTTTTCATCATCTTATTTACAGACTTATTCAAATGTTTGATAAGCCACAAGCCAATAAATAGAGTAACAATAGCTAATAACAGTTTAGGTCCGTAGTTCATAATAATGCCTACTGCTTGGTCAACATAATTTTGATAATTTTCCATTTTTTAATAGTTTAATTCATAAATTTTTGCAAATAGAAATCAAAAATAATGAAAATAAAAGAAATTTTGATTAAAATATCTTTTTTTTTGATTTCAAATTATGTTGCAGAACTACTTTGTTTTTTAAAACAAATCATTACATTTGCCTTTTAAATTTTTTCAGATAAAAATATAATAGCGTATAAAATAATGGAGCAAACAAAGAAATTAAATCAACCTAAAGAACTGTATATCTTGTTTTTTACTGAAATGTGGGAGCGTTTCAATTATTATGGAATGCGTGCACTTTTGGTCCTTTATATGGTATATGACCTTTTTGTAAACAAAAGTGGTTTTGGTGATACTCAGGCTTATGCCATTTATGCGGCATACGGTTCGTTAGTTTATGCCACGCCTTATATTGGGGGCATTATAGCCGATAAATATCTCGGTTACAAAAAGAGTATTATATTTGGTGGTATTTTGATGGCTTTTGGTGAATTTTTGATGATGGTAGGTACAGAATTCACTTTTTATATTGCTTTATCAACTATAATCGTAGGTAACGGATTTTTTAAACCCAATATTTCCAGTATTGTTGGCGGTTTGTATGACGATGATGACCCAAGGCGTGATGGTGGTTTTACTATTTTCTACATGGGCATTAACTTAGGAGCTGCCATAGCACCTATTCTTACCGCATTAGTAATGGATATTTTTGGTTTCAAATATGCATTTGGACTTGCCGGTTTTGGAATGGTACTGGGCTTGATTACTTTCATAAAAGGTAAAGCTAATTTAGGAGAAAATGGTGAACCGCCTTCAAAAGAATTTTTGAAAGAAAAGCTTTTCGGCTTAATTAATAAAGAAACTGCTATTTATCTGTTTTCAATAATAGTGATTCCTGTTTTTATGCTCCTAATGTTTTACTATCATGTAATGGAGTGGCTTTTCCCAGCTTTTGGAATCTTTGTTCTCGGTACATTATTGTATAATGCCATAAAATTAGAAAAAGCTGAGCGCGAACGCTTATTTGTAGTTATTATTTTGATATTGTTCAGCGTGATGTTTTGGGCATTTTTTGAACAAGCAGGAAGTTCCTTAACCTTGTTTACAGAGCTTAATATTAACCGTTGGGTAGGAAATTGGCAAATACCAACACCTTTATTTCAGTCGGTAAATGCCTTTTTTATTATACTTTTAGGTCCTGTTTTTGCCTCAATGTGGATTAAGTTAAACCGTATAGGTAAAGAGCCTTCAACACCACTTAAATTTGCAATTGGCTTAATTTTTATTGGTTTAGGATTTGGTTCATTGGTATGGGGAGCAAGTTTTGCAGTAAATGGTTTAGTTCCGCTATTCTTCATTGTTTTAATCTATTTCTTAAATACAATAGGCGAACTTTCATTATCACCCGTAGGGCTTTCAATGGTAACTAAATTATCTCCTAAAAAAATTGTGGGGATGGTAATGGGCTCATGGATGCTGGCAGTTGCTTTTGCACAATTTTTTGGCGGAATGATTGCAAAATATACTTCAACCGATCAGTTTATGGAACGAAGCATTAATTATTCTCCAAAACTTGGCGCCA
>JAKIUH010000291.1 GCA_021647685.1 Bacteroidales bacterium | reverse complement strand
TCCCTGACGATAAAACACGTTACGGTGCTTTTGATGAATTGGCTGAAAAGAATCGAGAAAAACTGAAAACACTTATTCTTGATGCCATGAACGATAAAAATGCACCCGAAGGCAGCAACAAAAAGAAAATATGTGATTTTTATGCATCGGGAATGGATTCGGTAAAGCGCAACGAAGAAAGGATTAAAGAATTGAAACCCTATTTTGAAAAAATTAGTCAATTGACAAGCAAGGAAGAAGTGATTAAAATGGCTGCCGAACTTCAAACCGTAGGCATTACTCCATTTTTTCATATCTATGCATCGCCCGATGAGAAAAATAGTTCAATGGTCATAGCCAACACTTGGCAAGCAGGCCTGGGCTTACCCAATAGAGATTATTACACCAATAATGACGAACGGTCTGAAAATATTCGTAAAGAATATGTTCAATATATTCAGAACATCTATAAACTATTAGGTAAAAATGATGAAGAAGCCAAACAACTGGCTGATAAAATCATGAAGCTGGAAACAAAGTTGGCAGAAGTTTCTTTCACGAACTTAGAGAACAGAGATCCGCAAGCTACCTATAACAAAATGTCAGTTGAAGATTTGCAAAAAACAGCAAACGGTTTTGATTGGGAACTATTTATTAATTCTTTGGGATATCCGGAAATTGACAGTATTAATATTGCACAAGTAAAATTTGCAAAAGGTTTGGGAGAATTATTTACCAAAACGACCCTTGAAGATTGGAAAGTATTTTTAAATTGGAAAGTAATTAATAAGTCTGCAAGCTATTTGAGTGATGATTTTGTACAAGAAGACTTTAATTTTTACTCAAAAAGCCTACTTGGACAAAAACAAATTACTCCTCGCTGGAAACGTATTCAAAATCAAACAAATGCTGCCTTAGGTGAAGCAATTGGGCAAGTTTATGTAGAAAAATATTTCCCGCCCGAAGCAAAAAAGAAAATTACTGATTTGGTAGCAAATTTAAAAAAAGCTTTAGAGATTAGAATCAATAACTTGCAATGGATGAGCGAGCCGACAAAAAAAGCTGCTTTGGAAAAATTAGCCGCCATTAATGTAAAAGTTGGTTATCCTGATAAATGGAGAGATTATTCCGGTTTGAAAGTTAGTCGAGATTCTTATGTGAAAAACATCATGGCAAGTAATAAGTTTAATTTTGAATACATGATGAATAAAATCGGTAAGCCGGTTGATAAAGACGAATGGGGAATGACTCCTCAAACTGTTAACGCTTATTACAGTCCTAACCGTAATGAAATTGTGTTTCCGGCAGCCATTTTACAACCACCGTTCTTTAATGTAGATGCCGACGATGCCGTAAATTATGGTGCTATTGGTGTGGTAATCGGACACGAAACCACACATGGTTTTGACGATCAAGGTCGCCAATACGACAAAAATGGCAATTTGAACGACTGGTGGACAGATGAAGATGCACAAAAATACAAAGAACAAACCAACAAGTTGGTAGAACAATATAATGGTTTTGTTGCTATTGACTCAATGCATGTAAATGGTGAACTTACTTTGGGAGAAAACATTGCCGATTTCGGCGGGCTTACCATTGCCTTGGAAGCATTTAAAATAGATATGAAAGAAAAAGGAATTGACCCGAATGAAAAAATTGACGGTTTTACTCCTATCCAACGATTTTTCTTATCATATGCCACGATTTGGCGTCAAAACATCCGTGATAAGGAATTAAAAAACCGCTTGGAAAACGATGTGCATTCATCCGGGAGATATAGAGTAAACGGAGCTTTGTTTAATGTTCCTGAATTTTATGAAGCATTTAACATAAAAGAGGGCGATAAACTCTACCGTACACAGGAACAACGACCGATAATATGGTAAAATTATTGTACATGATTTAAGGATTAACAAAAAAGAGGCATAAATAAAATGCCTCTTTTTTTGTTTAGAATTTG
The DNA here is from genome assembly GCA_021647685.1 of Bacteroidales bacterium. GTDB lineage: Bacteria > Bacteroidota > Bacteroidia > Bacteroidales > NBLH01 > NBLH01. The sequence continues at coordinate 3,912 of JAKIUH010000291.1, read as the reverse complement.
ATAATTATCTAAGAATAATAGGGTGCTCTACAATACTTCCCCAATATACCTTCCCGCCCTGAGGGTCTGCCGGATTAACCGAAGGCGCGTCAACAACATTGTCCGGTACTGCAGGATATTGAATGCGTAAATAAAACTCCGACGAAGGTTTATCAGTTATCACAACAACAAATACCCAATCATATTTACTCTCTGTAGAATTTGTGAAATTTACCCTTTGAACTGTATATCTTCCTTGAATATTTGCACTTCCAAAACCTGTAGAAAAAGCTTCGGTTCGCCATGGATTGTTACCCGTAAATTGCCAACCGTATGAAGTACCGTTAAGCGGATATTTTATGGACACTGTATAGCGTTCACCTTTTTTTACTACATATTTTATAACCCGGACATAACGGTCTTTGTAAGCTTTTTGCAAATAAGTAACTAAAGTGTCCGGAAAATATTCCTGATAAGGAATACTTACACTTGCAGGTTGAGCACCCGTTTGTAATTTGCCCGACCAATTACCGTATGTTTGAGAAAAAACATTGTGCATATTAAAGATAACTAGAACCAGTATTAAAATCAAAAACTTTTTCATGATATACTTTTAAAGTTAAACAATAAATTTTGACATTTAAAATTAATATTTTTGTTTTAAAAAAACAATTATTAAAAATAAACACATGAACCATATATTACAAATCCTGAATAACATATTTAATATCCAAGCAGAACGGATAAAAAAAATAGACGGCTATGCAAATAAAAATTACATAGTTGAAACAGCTAAAGCAAAATATATACTAAAAGAATATATTTTTGAACAAGAACATTATGATTTTTTAGTAGCTGAAAGTGAAATTTTAAATGTACTTTCAAAAAAACTCCCCTGTTATTTTCAAAAAATATATCCCGATCAATCAAATCATTTTGTTATTCATAATGAAAATAATATGTACCGACTAATAAGTTTCCTTGAAGGCGATTTATTGGCAAGTGTTTCGCATACTAAAAAATTATTAACCCATTTTGGAAAAGTTTTGGCAGAAACCGATTTGATTTTGCAAAAACTAAATTTACCGGTTATCAAAGCAAGGCAATATGAATGGGATATTTTACAAATAGATTTATCGAAAAAATATTTTAAGGAGATTAAAAATCCTGCCGACCGCAAATTGGTAGAATACTTTTACCTGCAATACAACGAAGAAATCCGTCCTCTTGTTCCCGAATTACGTAAAAGCATTATCCATGCCGATGCCAATGATTACAATGTGTTGGTAAAAGACAATAAAATAAGCGGAATCATCGATTTTGGAGACAGTGTTTACTCGCTATTAATTAATGAATTGGCTGTTGCAGCGGTTTATGTGATGTTTCATAAAGAAAATCCTTTGGAAGCAGCCGTACCCTTAATTAAAGGATATAATCAAATCATTAAATTGGAAGAAAAAGAACTGGACATTTTGTATTATTTGATTGCGGCAAGACTTTGCATCAGTGTCAGTCAAGCAGCACACGAAAAGAAACGAAAACCGGATGATGAATACATTACAATCAGCGAAAAACCGGCATGGGAATTATTAAGAAAATGGATAAAAATAAATCCTTTAGAAGCAAAAAATGTTTTCCGAAAAGCTGCCGGAATGGGCAGCATATTTCATCAAAACATCAACGATGTACTTAAAAAACGCAATAAAAACATCAGCAATTCGCTTTCACTTTCCTATAAACAGCCGATTAAAATGTATAAAGCAGCATTTCAATATATGTACGATACCGAAGGGAATACCTATTTAGATATGCGCAACAATATCCCGCATGTAGGTCACAGTCATCCAAGCGTTGTTCGTGCAGGACAGCGACAAATGGCAAAATTAAACACGAACACGCGTTATCTTTATGATGAATTAAGCGAATATTCAGAACTTTTACTTTCAAAATTTCCTGAAAATTTAAATAAAATCTTTTTTGTAAACTCCGGTAGTGCAGCCTCTGATTTAGCTATTCGTTTGGCATTAGCTCATACTAAAAAAGAAAAAATTGCAGTAATGGAACATGGCTACCACGGCAATACACACTTAGGAATAAATATCAGCCATTATAAATTTGCAGGAAAAGGCGGAAACGGAACACCTGAAAATATTATTATAGCTAAAGCTCCCGACACTTACCGTGGAAAATATACATACAAAGAAACAGCAGGCAAAAGCTATGCTTTTGATTTTATAAATGCTGCAAAAACCGAAACAAACCGTATTGCTGCATTTATAGCCGAGCCAATTATTAGTGCAGCAGGGCAGATTCCTTTACCGGAAGGATATTTACCGGAAATATATAAATTTATTCGCAAACAAGGCGGAGTTTGCATTTCGGACGAAGTTCAAACCGGTTTCGGGCGTTCAGGTACGTATTTTTGGATGTATGAAGCATCGGAAGTAGTACCTGATATTGTGATAATAGGAAAGCCTATGGGCAACGGGCATCCTATGGCAGCAGTTGTGTGTACCGGTGAAATTGCACAATCTTTTGAAAACGGAATGGAGTTTTTCAGTTCTTTTGGCGGAAACCCCGTTTCTTGTGCAATAGGCATAGAATTATTGAATGTTTTGGAAAAAGAAAGTTTGGTTCAGAATGCTTTTAAAATAGGAAATTACTTAATTGAACAATTGCATGAACTGCAAAAAAGCTTTCCTGTTATTGGTGATATACGGGGTACGGGTTTAAATTTAGGAATTGATTTTATAAAAAGTCCGGATACAAAAAAAGAAAATACGGAACTTGCAGGCAAAATAGTTAATCAGTTACGAAAAAAAGGGATTTTAACCGGAACAGACGGACCTTTTGATAATGTATTAAAAATAAAACCACCCATGTGTTTTACTAAAGAAAATGTTGATTTTTTTATTAAAGAAATGGAAAAGGCTTTGCAGTAAAATAAAGTATATAGCAAAAAATAAAATACCAACATTTAGGGATTGCCCGCACAGAAAAACCGAATTACTTTTGCTACATGGAAACAATAGGGTATTGAGATGAATTTATCAGAACTACAAACCGGTGAAGAAGCTGTTATAGTAAAGGTTAAAGGCAGAGGAGCTTTCAGGAAACGAATTACTGAAATGGGCTTTGTAAAAGGTAAAAAAATTAAAGTAATTAAAAATGCTCCGCTGAAAGACCCTATCGAGTACAATATTATGGACTATGAGGTATCTCTACGTAAAAGTGAGGCAGCTCTGGTTGAAGTTTTAGATGAAAAATCGCTCAAACGAAACGGAAACGGTAATTTTGAAGGAGTCATCACCGAAGATATTTTACAAAAAAAAGCGCAGGAAAAAAGCAAAACCATCAATGTGGCTTTTGTGGGTAATCCAAACTGTGGAAAAACAACACTCTTTAATTTTGCATCGGGTTCAAAAGAACATGTAGGGAATTACAGCGGGGTTACCGTAGATTTAAAACAAGCAAAATTTACGCAAAACGGATTTACTTTTAAGCTAACCGACCTTCCCGGAACTTATTCCTTATCAGCCTACTCCCCAGAAGAACTTTATGTTCGAAACTTTATTCTTAACGAAACGCCGGACATCATTGTCAATGTGATTGATGCTTCCAATTTGGAGCGTAATCTGTATTTGACGACCCAACTTATCGATATGGATGTAAAAGTGGTTTGTGCACTGAACATGTACGATGAATTGGAAAAGAAAGGAGCTGAATTTGATTACGATTCATTGGGCAAAATGATAGGTATTCCCTTTGTCCCGACCATTGGGTCCAAGGGAAAAGGAATTAAAGAACTTTTTCCCGACTTTGACGGTTTTTAAAATTAAAATAATGATATACTGCGAGTTAGTATTTAATAAGGGCACTACACCATTATTTTTTTATTTATTTAATTTACAAGGTGTTGCATCGTATTTCTTT
>JAKIUH010000290.1 GCA_021647685.1 Bacteroidales bacterium | reverse complement strand
AATTTCGGTAAGCATTTCGGCAAGCTTTTTTTGTGTAAGCTGAAAACTGTTTAAGCTACGCTTAAATTGTTTGCGCTCGGAAGTATATTGCACTGCGGTTTGATAACAATCTATTGCAGCACCAATAGCTCCCCAAGCAATTCCATAGCGGGCTGAATTAAGGCACATCATCGGTCCTTTTAAACCTTTAATATTTGGCAAAATATTTTCTTCGGGTATTTTTACATTATCAAAAACTAATTCACCGGTTATTGATGCTCGTAAAGACCATTTGTTTTTAATTTCGGGTGCCGAAAATCCTTTCATGCCTTTTTCCGCAATTAATCCGCGAACAATATTCTCTTCGTCTTTTGCCCAAACAACAGCCACATCGGCAATCGGTGAATTAGTAATCCACATTTTTGCACCATTCAGCAAATAATATCCGTCTTTTTTAACAATACGGGTTTCCATACTGCCGGGGTCAGAGCCATGATTGGGTTCTGTAAGCCCAAAACAACCTATAAATTCGCCCGATGCTAATTTAGGCAAGTATTTTTGTTTTTGTTCTTCCGTACCAAATTCGTAAATTGGATACATTACCAATGAAGTTTGTACCGATGCTGAGGAACGAATTGCCGAATCACCTGCTTCAAGCTCTTGCATCATCAGTCCGTAAGCAATATGGTCAAAGCCGGAACCACCATATTTTTCGGGTATAAATGAGCCTAAAACACCCAATTCGCCTAATTCACGAATACTAAATTCGGGATATTTATGTTTTTGTGCATAATCATCAATTACCGGTTTTATTTTTCGATTTACCCATTCATTTACCGATTGGCGAATTAATTTATGTTCATCAGATAATAAATCTTCAATTAAATAATAGTCTGTGTTCATAATTTTTGATTTAGTTTTGATGCAAAAATAGGTATTTCAATAGAAAATAAGGCTATATACTATAAAATTCGGAATGAAATAATTAAGTTTGTAATTTCATTTTAAAAATTAATGCAAAAAAAAAACATGAAACAGCCATGATTAAATAAATTAGAAAGTCAGGAAAAATCATTATTTAAATACAAAAAATAATCGAAAATCCAGATTTTAGTGGATGTTCCATGTGGTAATTAAAAATAATTTAAATTATAAACACATGAAATTATTAGTTGTTGGTAGTGTAGCTTATGATGCTATTGAAACTCCTTTCGGGAAAACCGATAAAATTTTGGGTGGAGCAGGTACTTATATTGCGCTTTCGGCATCCTATGCCGGAGCAAGCCCTGATGTAGTATCGGTAGTAGGTGGCGATTTTGAAGACAAGTATTTAAAAATGCTTGAAGAGCATAATGTAGATGTTCAGGGAGTTGAAATAAAAAAAGATGAAAAAACATTTTTTTGGTCGGGAAAATATCATAATGATATGAACTCGCGCGATACCTTAATTACCGAACTTAATTCTTTGGGAACATTTGACCCCAAAGTACCGGAAGCATATAAAAATGCCGAGTTTTTAATGTTGGGAAACTTATCGCCCGATGTGCAACGCAAAGTGATTGAACAAATGCCGGTTCGTCCGAAATTAATCATTATGGATACCATGAATTTTTGGATGGATACCATGCTGGATGAACTGCATAGAACCATGAGTATGGTTGATGTTATTTCAATTAATGATGAAGAAGCTCGTCAACTTTCAGGAGAGTACTCATTAAAAAAAGCCGCACGCAAAATTCAAGCGATGGGACCTAAATATGTGATTATAAAAAAGGGAGAACACGGTGCTTTACTTTTTAATGACGATAAAGTATTTTTTGCTCCTGCACTGCCTTTAGAAGAAGTTTTTGACCCAACGGGTGCAGGTGATACATTTGCTGGTGGTTTTGCCGGATATTTGGCAGCACAAGGAGCTGTATCGTTTGAAAACATGAAAACAGCCATTATTTTCGGTTCTGCCATGGCATCGTTTTGCGTTGAAAAATTTGGTACGGAGCGTTTACAAAATCTAGAAAAACAAGAAATTTATCATCGAATTTTACAATTTGTTGATTTGGTAAAGTTTGACTATCAAGAGAAATAAATATTTTAATAAACCCGAAAATCAATCTGTTTATTGGTTTTCGGGTCTTTACCTATTACACTTTTAGTTTATGAAAACCTATAGCCTGATATTACTGATCTTAACCCTTTATGCTTGTTCGCCGACTGCTTATTTAAAAAGTACACAATCTTTTGAGCGTAAAATAAACAAAAAGCCTGAGTTTGCAAATAACTTTAACGGTTTTGCCGTATTTAACCCGCAAACAGGTAAATACTTAATTGAATATAATGCCGACCGTTATTTTACTCCTGCATCAAATACCAAGTTATTTACTTTTTTTACGGGACTATCCGTTTTAGGCGATTCCATACCCGGTTTAAGATATAAATACACCGGAAAAGACAGTTTGATTATTTGGGGTACCGGCGATCCAACTTTCCTGCATCACTTTATTAAAACGGATACTGTTTTCCGGTTTTTGCAATCTAATAAGGACAAAAATATTTTTATCAGTAAATCAAATGATGAAACTGTATTTTATGGTGCAGGCTGGTCGTGGGATGATTATAACGAATATTATTCTGCGGAAAATTCCGCTTTTCCAATCTATGGAAATGTTCACCTTATATCAATTGACACTTTGGGTAGTTTTAATATCTCCCCTCAATATTCTATGCGATTTCTTAAAAAAGACAGCACCATACGCTCAAAATATCATGCTTTTAAAAGAGCATTTCGAAACAATCAAATCAACTACAATATTGTACGAACAGGAAAAAGCGATAGTATTGAAATACCGATAATGTTCTGTGATTCTTTGTTTTTAAAACTATTAAACGATACATTAAAAACCACGATACAATATACCGATTATGCTGACCTAGCAGGAAGTGAAATTTTGTACTCCTATCCTTCGGATAGTTTATATAAAAAAATGTTACAGCCCAGCGATAATTTTTTAGCCGAACAGATTATTCTAATGGCTTCCGACCTCCTTTTTGACACGCTGAATACATCACGTACCCTACGGTTTGTAAAAGACAGTTTATTAAATTTTATCAGCAATAAGCCACGCTGGGTAGATGGTTCGGGTTTGTCACGTTACAACCTGTTTACACCACGTTCTTTTGTGGAACTCCTTAATTATTTGTACACTCATTATCCTACAGATAAACTTTTCAATGTGCTTGCAACAGGTGGCAAATACGGAACGATGAAACACCGTTTTACTCAGTTTGAAAAGCCTATTTTTTATGGAAAAACGGGTACACTGAGCAATAATCATAATCTTAGCGGATATTTAATTACAAAAAAAGGAAGGATATTTATTTTTTCATTTATGATGAACCATTATTTAAATACGCATAAAAAAATGCAGCGGGCTATGGACAAAATTATTACTGATTTATACAAAATGTAAAAATAGCTTTTTTATCAATAATTTATTTATTCAGACTTCTTATCACTATAAACATTGAATTTTCTTATTATAAATTTATCGAAAAGAGGTTTTTTAAGCTTTGCTTAGCAGTAAAATTGCTTATGGATTTAAGGTGTTTATGAAAATTTATTATATTTACTATGCCATAATCCTAAAATTTATTTTTATGAAACATCCATCCGCCAGCTGGCGGACATATTGGAAAGATTATTTAAGTAGATTAAATAAGTGTACCCTTTGATGTTTGTGGATGTTACATGTGGCAAATAAAAACAATTTAAAAATAATCACATGAAACAAGCATGATTAAAATAATTATTAAACTTACAGGGATATGATTATTTTAATCATGCGGTTCCATGAGACATTATAAATAATAAAAAAAATAATCTCATGAAACTAGCCATAATCTTGTTATTTCTATTCTTTTCCAATTTTAACTATGCTCAAACCGGACGCATTGAAATAAAAAATGATAAATATGGAATTATTGATACTCGTACAAAAAAACTTATAGCCGATTATATTTATGATGATGTTGAAATTTTGCAAGGATTGGGATATTTAGTAATGCAAAATGAAAAAATGGGCTTATTGGATAAAACCGGAAAAAAGATTTTAAATTGTGTTTACGAGGATATTTATCAAATTTTAGGAAATACAAATTATGTCATTACTGAAAATAGTATGGGAAAACTTGCGGTTTATAGTATAAAAGAACAAAAAAACGTATTGAGCGGATTTGTAGCCGATTTATACAATCCTGTTTATGGTCCATACAATGAACTTACCGGGAATATTACCAAAACAATAGTTATCATAGATAAAAATGGGAAAAAGTCTTTACTTGAATTACCGCTTAAATATTTATTACCCTTAGAATATGATAAAATTGTTCCTTGCATCTCAAAACCCGGACGTTTGCTATTAAAGAAATCTAATAAATTTAGAATATACAATGTTGTAGAAAAACGCTTTATTAGTCCCGAGTTTGAATTACAGCCGGGAGATGAAAATTTTTTAATCAATAATAATACCTGTATGCTTAACGGTAAGGATTATTTTCCGGTAAAAATTGCCGGAAAATGGGGTATGATGAATATATCTGCTAAATTTAAACTTCCTCCAAAATATAGCGATTTACGCATGAGCCATTTGGCTGACAGAAACAAGGCATTTACAGCACTGAATTATCAAAATAATTGGTATATCTACAATAATGGTAAAATGAAAGTTTTTGCTGTAGATTATTTTTTAGGATTTTGGTATAATTATGCGGTAATTATAAAAAATGAAAAAGTACTTTTTTATAATACCTTAGGTAATAAATTTTTAGAAATTAAACTTAAAAATCCAAATGACTATTCCGTTAAGGCATTTGTTAAAAACGGTAAATATGGTTTGGTAAATAATAAATCCAGATTATTATTGGATTTTTTATATCAGGATATTCAAGTATTTGATAATTTGGTTTTTGCAAAAAAAAATAATAAATACGCACTACATAGTGTAACAGGACAAGCACTGACAACTTACAAGTATGATGAATTAAGACCCGGGTGGGCAAAAGATAAAGTATTGATTTTTAAGCAGTACGGTAAATATGGTTTAATGGATTATTCAGGAAATGAAATACTTAAGCCTAAATTCACCTATATATCGGCATTCAAAAACGGAGTAGCAGAAGTTAAAATCTATAAAACAGCTTATACCATTGATACAAAAGGAAATATAATAGAGTAGAGATTTTTTTTTAAAAATCGGGCTAAATTATCTAAAAAAATTACTATTTTTATCTTAAACTAAGTAATATTGGAACATGAGAACTGTTATTGTGGATGATGAACCGGATGCCTTAAATTCTTTAAAAATCATAATTAAAGAATATCTTCCTGATTTAGAGCTTGTAGGCTCATTTATGAATCCTGAAAAAGCAATTCAGGAAATTCCTAAACTTAAACCTGAATTGTTGTTTCTTGATATTCATTTGCCAAAAATTGATGCATTTCAACTGTTGGAGTTGCTACCCGAACGTAATTTTCATATAGTTTTTGTTACTGCTTATGATGAATATGCTATTAAAGCTTTTAAATATAACGCTATTGATTATTTATTAAAACCTATTAATATTAATGAAATAGTAAACGCTGTTAAAAGAATTAAAGACAATGCATTAAAACAAGATAACGCCTATGAAGAAAAGTATAGAAACTTGTTAGATACGATTAATCAAAACAATAATCAACATCAAGAGAAACTTATACTTTCTACCATTGAAGGTATTTACTACATAAATCCGGACGATATTCTTTATGTTAACGCGGATAGTAACTATTCTAAAATAGTTTTTAAAAACGAGAAACCTTTAACAGTGTCAAAAAGTATAGGTGAATTTTATAATATTTTACCCGAAGAATATTTTTTTAGGAATCATCATTC
>JAKIUH010000289.1 GCA_021647685.1 Bacteroidales bacterium | reverse complement strand
CAAATTAAAACTTTGAAACACAAATCCTACTGTTGCTTTTCTAAGTTTTGTGCGTTCTTGTTCTTTAAAATTACTTACATTTATTCCTTGAAAATAGATTTCGCCCGATGTAGGATTATCCAATAAACCAAGCAAATTAAGCAATGTTGATTTTCCGCAACCCGAAGGACCCATAATGGCAACAAATTCTCCTTCACTAATTTCAAGGTTCACTTCGTTAAGTGCTTTGGTCTCTACTTCATCACTACGGAATATTTTTACCAGATTTTTTGTTATTAACATTGTTGTTATTTTGAGAAATGCGTACAAATTGTGCTCAAAAGTGCAAAAAAATAAAAAATTACACGATTTTTTAATCTGTTTTTTTAAAAAAATAATGTATTTTGTCAAAATTTGATAAGAATTGTCCAAAGCGTATGCCATATAAATAAACTGTTTGTATATCAATTGTTTATGATTTTACAGCATCGTATATGTGTACGTTAGCGTACATAAGTCGTGCATTATCGAACATTATAAAAGTGTACTTTATATTAAACTGTATAACCAAAGCCTATTGATATGAAACATCCATCCGCCAGCCGGCGAACACAGGGGCATGATTATTTAAGTTGATTAAATAAGTACAGACCTTTATGTTCGTGGATTTTTAGCTTCGCTGAGCCTTCGGGTTCATGAAACCTTAAAAATAATTAAAAAATAAACTCATGAACAACTCTATTTTCCTATTTTCTTTTTTGATTATTGTTCTATTTTCATGTGAAACAGCTAATGAAAATAAATCTACAAACAATAAATCTGATTCAATTAATAAATTTTCTGATGAAAATATATTGGAAATAGCAAAAGCCCAATACAGACGCGACAAAAACACTTTGCTTAGCTATTTTGACAGTGAAAATTCCGAATATCGAGAAGCTGCGGCTATGGCTTTTGCTTCGGTTCAAGATAGTTTGTTTGTGCTTGATCTTGCAAAATTGCTCCATGATGAAGATATGAAGGTACGAATTGCTGCTGCTTTTGCCATTGGTCAAAGTGCCGGACTTTCCGGAGCTAAAATACTTTATGTTCAGTTACTTAAAGAAGAAAATGATTTGGTTAAAAAAGCTTTTTTGGAAGCCATTGGAAAATGTGGTAATAAAAGATTAATGCAACAGATTATTAACTTTCATCCCGGTTTTGAGCATGAAGATATTTTAGCAGGAAAAGCATTGGCTTTGTCGCGTTTTAGTATTCGCGGAATGGCAAACGAGCAACTTGTTGATGATATCTTTAAACTCTTGTCTTCAAAAAAAGTATCTGAAAATGTTAAATACTATGCATCTATTGCTCTAAGCAGGAATACCGAACCGATAAGTGATAAGCAGTTTCTAATTTTAAAAGAACTTTATAAAAAGACCAAATCAATGGAAACGCAACTTAATTTAGTTCTTGCTGCTAATAAAAATTTGTCAGACAGTAGTTTAATATTTTTGTATTCGGTTTTTGAAACTGCAAAAGATTATCGTTTGCGTATTAATGCATTACGTTCTTTGTCGGCTTTTGATTATGAAAAAGTTCGCGATATTTATTTTACTGCCCTTTACGATAAAAATGTAAATGTTGCCATTCGTGCATCAGAATACTTTATTGATGCCGGAATTTCTGACAATGTGGACTTATATTTACAAAAAGCAAAACAAATAAATAATTGGCGTGTCAGCGCTAATTTATTTTTGGCTGCAAATCGCTATGCCGGTGAACAAGTAAAACAAAAAATCAGTAAAATAATTATTGAAAAATATCAAGCTTCCGGTAATAATTATGAAAAAGCATGGTTATTGAAAGCGCTTGGCGGTAATGCAAAACAATGGCAGTTTATTGAGAAAGAGATTTTTACAACGAAGGTTCCGGTTATTCGCTCAATGGGAATGGATGCTTTGGCTACCGTATATGATTTAGTGAACAGGAAAGATAAAAGTGCAGGACAACAGTTTGTTCCTGTTTTTAAAAAGGCTGTTTTATCAGGTGATGTGGCTTTAATTTCTGTTGCTTCAGGTATTTTACGCAATCCCGATTTTGGATTTAAACAAATAATTGATGATTATGAGTTTTTAAAAATTGCTGCAAATAAATTGCAATTACCAAAGGAACTGGAAGCCTATTTGGAATTACAAAAAACTTTGGTTTATTTCCGGGATAGTGGAAAAGTTGAATTTCCCAAAATTAAGTATAAAAAAATTAATTGGAAGGAAGTTAAAAATATTGAGCCGGACCAAAAAGTCAGTATTAAAACCTCAAAAGGCGATATTATTATACGTTTAGATGTGGAAGATAATCCGGCAACTGTTGCAACTTTTATTGAATTGATAAAGAGTGGATTTTACACGGCATTGCATATTCATAGAGTGGTTCCTAATTTTGTGATTCAAGATGGTTGCCCGCGTGGAGACGGGTGGGGGAGCCCTGATTTTTCTATTCGTTCGGAGTTTTATAATTCGTATTACGGAACAGGGGCCTTGGGTATGGCTTCGGCAGGTAAGGATACCGAATCGAGTCAGTGGTTTATTACTCATTCGCCTACCCCTCATTTAGATGGTAGATATACGCTATTTGGCAAAGTTATAGAAGGTATGGACGTAGTCCATAAAATTGAAGTGGGTGATGAAATTTATAATATTGAGTTGATTGACGATTGAAAAAAGAAATTAGCCATAGGGGTATGAATTCTTAAATCCGTTAATTTATCGACAGTCATCTGATGAATAAGTATATAAAGGAAATAAACTGTATTATAATAAGTTGCTGTTAATTAGCAAATTCATCTGATGACTTGCATATATCAGGATATAGAAAAATAATTAAAAGATATGATAAATAATATTTGTGTATTTTGCTCATCGAGCGATGTAATTGACAAGGTTTATAATGATAATGCCTTGGAATTGGCAGAATTAATTATAAAGGAAGGCATGCAGTTGGTCAACGGAGGTTCAAAAGTTGGTTTAATGGGTATTATGGCACGCCGCGTAAAAGAGTTGGGAGGCAGCTCTATTGGTATTATTCCTCAATTAATTTATGATAAGGGTTTAGCTTGTTATAGTACTGAAAATTTAATAATTACTAAAGATATGCGTGAACGCAAAGAAAAATTAAGTGCTTACGCAGATGCTTTTATTGCACTACCGGGTGGTTTTGGTACTTTGGAAGAACTTTTGGAAGTAATGACTTTAAAGCAATTGGAAGTACATCAAAAACCTATTGTGATTATGAATATCAACGGCTTTTATAATCAGTTACTTAAACAATTTGAAGTTTTTTATGAAAATAATTTTGCCCGTAGTGATTACAAGCGTTTGTATTATACTGCACACACTGCAAAAGAAGCCATAGGCTATATTAAAAATTACCGTTACGAAAAATTAGAAAGTAAATGGTATAAAGATAATTTGAATTTATAAATTTATCCTGAAATTCGCAGACCGATAAATCAAAGAAAGTTCTTTTAGTATTCCTTTTAACTTTGTAGTAGAATCCGGTTTGCGGAATTAAGGCACACAACTGCATGGTTTGATACTTTTCTCAGAAAAAGAAAAAATGCATGAGCTTTTCTCATGCGATGCATATTGTGGATTAAGCAAATATATCAATATCTGATTATCAAATTTCAATTATACCATTCCTGTAAACCCCATAAATGCCATTGCAAGAATTGCAGCAGTTACAAGTGCAACCGGCATACCTTTCATTCCTTTGGGTACATTCATCATATCCAGATGTTCGCGCAAACCGGCAAAAATTACCAATGCTAAACCAAAACCAATACCGTTAGCAATTGCATAAACCGTTGATTCCATTAAATTAAAATCTTTTTGTATCACTAATAAAGCTACACCCAAAACTGCACAGTTTGTAGTAATTAATGGTAAGAATACTCCCAGTGCCTGATAAAGCGAAGGACTGACTTGCTTTAAAATTATTTCTACCATTTGTACTAATGCAGCAATAACCAATATATAGCTTATCGTTTTAAGGTAGGTAATGTTAAAAGGTACTAATATTAAATCATTAATCAGATAAGTTACAATGGTTGCCAAAGTCATTACAAAAATAACAGCACCGGTCATACCTACCGATGTGGAAATTTTATTGGAAACGCCCAAAAACGGACAAACCCCTAAAAATTGTGCTAATACTATATTGCTTACAAATATTGCACTTATAACTATTACAAAATATTCCATAACTTATGTTTTATGCTTTTCTTAAACTGTTGATGATTGCAATAATATAGCCTAAGGCTAAGAAAGCTCCCGGAGCTAAAACAAAAAACAGCATCCCATCGTTATCGCCAATAAATTTATACCCGAAAATAGCTCCACTACCTAAAATTTCACGTGTTGCGCCCAATATTAATAGTGCAAACGAAAAACCTAATCCCATACCTAATCCATCGATTATAGATGAAAGAACACTATTTTTTGATGCAAAAGCTTCTGCACGTCCTAAAACAATACAGTTTACGACAATTAGCGGAATAAATAAGCCAAGTTGCTCGTGCAGAGCGGGTAAAAATCCGGCAAGTAATAAATCTACTACAGTTACAACTGATGCAATAATTACAATAAATGCGGGAATACGTACTTTATCGGGTATCAGGTTTTTAACTAATGATATTACTAAATTAGACATAACCAACACAAATGCTGTTGCCAAGCCCATTCCCAATCCGTTTATGGCAGATGTAGTTGTTCCCAAAGTAGGGCACATACCCAGTAATAATACAAATACCGGGTTTTCTTTTATAAATCCTTTGGTAAAATTTGACCAATTATTCATACTTACCTCCTTGTTCTAAAGTTTTATAAGCTCGGTTTACTGCATCTAAAAATGCTCTTGATGATAGTTGCAGCAGTAATTGCATCTATATCACCGCCATCCTTGGATACCGTTAAATTTGTATTTTTCGGATTTTTCCCATTGATACAACGTTTAGCTTTCTTTTCATTTTTAAACCAGCTCACCATTTTTGTGCCCAAACCCGGTGTCTCAGAATGTGCCAGCACGCTATAATTATTGATTGTTCCATCCGGTTTAAATCCTACCATAAGTTCTATTAGTCCGCTAAAACCTTTCATTGTATAAGTTTTTACGGCATAGCCTACTATTTTACCCGCTTTTTTTGCAGGATAAATTTCTAATGAATCCAAACCGGGACTCGGCTCAAATGCAGGCAGTTTAAACATTTCTGCATTTGGGTCATTATCAAAAGCAGGAGCTACATTGGCAATGGCATCTAATTTTTTCTTTAATTTAGCCTTAGCTATGGGTTCTTTAGTAAGATTGTACACAGAAGCCAATGATATTGCAGCTACCAGCGAAACAGCAGTAAGTACAATAACCATATTCGCAAAAGTTGATTCTAATTTTTTAGCCATTTTTAACTACCTCCCCAAATCGTTTAGGTTTAACATATAAATTAATAATAGGTACAAAGGCATTCATAATTAATATGGCAAAAGAAACACCTTCGGGATAAGCACCAAATAAACGTATCATAACGGTTAGAAAACCAATACCGACACCAAAAATCAATTGTCCTTTTGCGGTCATTGGCGAAGTAACATAATCGGTTGCCATAAATACCGCACCTAATAATGCACCACCGGCAATTATATGAAAGACCGGGTCCATATATTTTTCAGGATTTATTAACCAGAAAATGCCGCTTACGATAAAAATTGTTCCTAACATGGATATCGGGATGTGCCAAGTAATTACTTTTTTATATAGTAACCAAATCAAGCCTAAAACAATAGCCAGACCGGCAACTTCGCCTAATGAACCGCCAACATTCCCAATAAACATTTGCATGTTTGATGGTATCTGTTTTACAAGTTCTGATACTTGTTCGCCGTTGCGTAAACCTT
>JAKIUH010000288.1 GCA_021647685.1 Bacteroidales bacterium | reverse complement strand
TTATTAGGCTTGTTTCTATCGTTTCAGTCTTGCAATGACTTTTTAGAATTAAAGCCTGTATCTTCTTCAACATCAGGAAATGCTTTTGAAACTCAGGATGATATTGAAGCCGCTTTAGTAGGAGCATACAGTACTTTGCATGTTGAATATTATATTTGGGACAACATTTTATTAAGTGATGTTCGCTCAGATAATGCTTATGCCGGACCTCCTGATGATGTTGATATTTTTGAGTACGATATGCTAACTGTTTCCTCAAGCAATAACCGTTTAGTATGGAATTGGGGCGATTTATATACCGGTATTTCCAGATGTAACACTATTTTAAATAAAATTGATGCTATTATGGATATTCCTGCTGAAAGAGCATCTCAAATAAAAGGAGAAGCTCGATTTTTAAGAGCCTTGTTTTATTTTGATTTGGTTAAAATGTTTGGAGGCTTACCATTAATTACCTCTACTGAATCTTCTGAACCCGATAAAATTCAGGTTCCACGTTCTACTGTTAAAGAAACCTATGATTTTATTGTTGAAGATCTTGAATTTGCTTCGCAAAATTTACCGGCTACGTATGGCGATGATAATTCTGTTAACAAAGCCAGAGCGACAAAAGGTGCAGCAGATGCTTTACTTGCAAAGGTCTGGGCACAACGTCCCGATAGAGATTATTCAAAAGTTTTGAAGTACTGCGATGATGTTATTAATTCTTCTGCAGGATATGCCCTTTTAAGTGATTTTAATGAACTGTTTGATGGCAGTAACTACAATAACGAAGAATCTATTTTTGAGATTCAGTTTATTCAAGGTACTGATCAAGGAAACTGGGGACCACAATTGTTTCTTCCTCCTTCAATTTCCGGTGATGGCTGGCGCAAGTATGCAACTCCTTCACATAATTTGGTAGATGCCTATTTTGATGCACAAGATTGGGTGCGTCTGGATGCCACAATTATGTGGGAGTGGGTTGATTGGGTTGACGAATACTGGAATGCTGAAGACCCTGACGAATGGGTAACATTTGCATATAAATTTAAACACGCTGATGATTGGAGCAGCGGGGATCACATTTATTTAATTCGTCTTGCAGATATTATGTTGCTAAAAGCCTAGGCATTAGCTAATTTAAATCAAGGAGATTTGAGCAGAGATATTGTAAATACCATTAGAGCACGTGTTGGTTTAGATCCTGTTCCGGCAGGAAATGCTCAACAAATGTTGGATATTATTTTAAATGAGCGTAGGCTTGAATTAGCATATGAAGCTCAACGATGGGATGATCTGGTAAGATATGGAAAAGCCGTTAGTACAATGACTTCTTTGCAAGAAATGAACCTGATTACCGGTGAATATGTAGATTATAATGCAAACGAAAACACACTAATCCTTCCAATTCCTATAGATGAATTGGATAGAAACCCGAATTTGATACAAAATCCGGGCTACTAATTGCTAACTTTTCAGGTTATAACTTGCAACATGCTTGTTATAGCCTGATATAAAACATTTTAAAAATGGTGAAAACAACTAATTTTATAATCAGATGTTTAATTTTACTACTGTTGGTGGTTAATTTTAATGCTTGCAAAGAAGAAAAACCCGATGAACAAACGAGTATTATTAAACCTCAGAATATTATTCCCGCTCCTGAAAAAATTATACTTTCTGATGATCATGTAAATATTTCGGCAGAAACTGTTTTGTATTCCGATGTCAGGTTTCAGAAAGCTAAGGATATTATTGTAAAGGCAATAAATGATGCCGGTTTTTTTACATTAAATCAGTTTAGTACCAGTCAGGACAATAGTGATATATTAATTTTATATAGCGAGAATTTAGCCGATGATGAGTATCATATCGAAATTGATAGTGGCAAAATTATAATTACAGCAAAAAGTCCGCAAAGTGCTTTTTACGCAGCACAAACCTTCAAACAAATTTTATGGACTGCTGAATTAGATTCAGCAGAAAATGCTATTAAAGTGCAGGCAATTTCTATTAATGATAAGCCACAAAATAAATATCGTGGTTTTCATATTGATTTATCAAGGCATTTTTTCCCAAAAGAATTTGTTTTTAAACTAATTGATCAAATGGCATTTTATAAGATGAATAAGCTACAATTACATCTTACCGATGATCAAGGTTGGCGAATACAGATTGACAAATATCCTAAATTAACAAGTGTAGGTGCTTATCGAACATTTAATGATCAGGATTCTGTTTGTATGGAAAAAGCCAAATACGATGCCGATTATAATTTTAATCCTCAGTTTGTAAATGGTTCCACCTATGGAGGGTTTTATACAAAACAAGATTTGCAAGATATTATTACTTATGCTAAAGATAATTTTATTGATATAATACCTGAAATAGATATGCCCGGGCATATGTCGGCAGCCATTCGTTCTTATCCTGAACTATCACTTTCCTGTTCGGGAAATACAAATTGGGGAAATGAGTTTTCCGAACCACTTTGTGTTTGTCGTAATGATGTAATGCAATTTTGTTACAACGTGTGGGACGAAGTCATGGAACTTTTCCCCTATGAATATGTGCATCTGGGTGCTGATGAAGTTGAAAAAAGTTTTTGGGAGCAAAGCTCAGATTGTCAGCAGTTTATGCAAGATAATAATATGAATCACATCAATCAAATTCAATCCTATTTTGTAGATAAAATGTTTGAACACATCTCTTCAAAAGGAAAAAAAATGATTGCATGGGATGATATTTTTGTTAGTAATGATGATAATATTGTAAATCAAGTAGATCCTGCTATCACCATTATGTATTGGCGGGATTATAAACCTGAGTCGGCTGATTATGCAGCACAGAATGGAAATGACATTGTTTTAACACCTTGGTCATGGTTTTATTTAAGCTCTGACCCAACAGATGAAAATTTGAAGTCACTTTATGAATTTAGTGAACAATCTGAATTGTCGGAACAAGTTATTGCAAAAAAAATTGGCTATCAGGCTTGTGTTTGGACAGAGGAAATTCCTTCGGAAGCAGTTTTTGAAAGATATATATATCCAAGGTTTCAAGCATATGCTGAAGTTGCATGGTCAAAAAATAAGGTTTGGGATTCTTTTATTAAACGAATGCCTGCTCACATTAACTATTTAAAAGAAAATAGTATAAAATATACTGAATCTTCCTATTTTAAATAAGGCAGACGATATTTAACGTGCCCATTTTTTATTAAAGGATAATCAATTCATTAAAATCTTGAATCTCTAAACAAGAAATTAATATTTATTAGATTGTTTGTTATCTATTGAACATTAGGAAATTAATTCCTGTTTGTGAGATTTCTATGCTTTAATTTCAACTAAAACTAACTTTAATAACTACTAAAATGAAAAGAATATATCTAATAGGTTTAATAATTACTTTAAGCGTAAACTCTTATTCTCAAAATTTAGACCCATTGTGGGATATATGGCAATATGAACATGGGGCTACTATTGAATCATTTATAAACAACTATGGTGAAACAAACTATTACGTAACTTGGGCAAGTTCAGCAGGTACTCCTTGGGCGCATGATATATACAATAAAATTGTCGCATTTGACACAAACGGAGCCATATATACCGTAAAATCGGATACAAAGTATATTTCTACTTGGGAAGCTCAAGAACCGATCAGTACAGCTATTAACCCATCAAACAATTACATATTCAGTATTTGGGAGGATGGTAGTGATTCAAACATACCTAATGAAGCAGTTAATGTTCATGCACAAATACATAAACCCGATGGGAATGTAATTAAAAGTAACTTTTTACTTGCCGGTGGGGCGGATGCTCAACATTCACCGGTTGCAACTCATTTAAACGGTAAATTTGTAGGAATTTATTGCGATGATGATGTTCCAGGAGAGACCGGTATATTTGCAAAAGTTTATAATGATAATAACGGAAGTCAAATAGAACAAATTAATATTACACCCGATAATGAATACCACTGGTGGCCAACTGTTGCAGCAACAGATGATGGTGAGGATGCATTAGTGGTGTGGGTGCATGACACAGAATTAGTTGCCGGAACTATTATTTCTATCAATGGTAATCATTTAAGTGTTGCTCCCTGTCGGGATTATTTATCAAATACGCAGTTTGTAAATCAACAAGTTAATTGGCTTGAAAATATTTCAAAATTTGTAATAATTGCAAAAACACTTAATCAAAATAAGAGCAAAATTTGCCTAGTTGACAGAAATGGAAATAAAGTATTGGAAACAGAAGTAAATGGTGCCGTATTGCAAGAGGCGCGACCGGCAATAAAATGGGATGCAGCCACACAAAGTTATATTTATTTGTATCCAACCGGAGTAAACGATATTAATGTTTTACAAATTAGTGATAACTTGATACGATTTGATCATAAAATAATAGGTAGTCAAGATCCCGAATTAAGTTGGATGCAGTGGAAAAAAACCGGAACTTGGAGTACTTTTGTTGTGGATGATACAGGAAAAGACCATTGGAACGGTAAATATATTGCTCTATTTGCTTGGGGCGACTATGATACAGACGAAGAACTTATGGCAACTGTTTATATTGATACGGATGTTTTTGCTCAAAACGGTACCTCTGAAACGGTCTTGACTTATGATGATTTTGAAAACGGTTGGGGTAATTTTTCCGATGGAGGCTCTGATTGTTCGATGTACACGGGAACATCTTATGCTCATCAAGGAACAAAAGCTGTTCAAATTCGTGATGACTCCGGAGACCAGTCTTCTTTTGAACATACAAATGGAATTGATGTAACAATGTATGATAAATTGAAAGTTGAATTTTGGTTTAAAGCCAGAAGTATGGAGAACGGTGAAGATTTTTGGGTGATGTATTGGGATGGATACACTTGGAATGATATTGGAATTTATGCAAAAGGTACCGACTTTGTAAATGGCAAATATTACTTTAAAAGTATTATTATTGATAGGAATGATGTTGATTTTGTTAACAATATGAAAATCCGTTTTCAGTGTGATGCTTCCGGAAACTATGATTTTGTTTATATTGATCAGGTAAAAGTTGTTGGTATAATTGGAGGTAATTCTTTGAAAAGTGCTTCATCTCCAAACTCTAATCATACAACTAATAAATCTCCGGTTCAAGAGTTAAGTCAAAATACTATGGAACAGCCTCAGTTAAAGGTATTTCCTAATCCTGTTTCCGGTACTGTTTTAAATCTTAAAACCGAAGGTTTTAATGGACTGATGCATATTAAGATATTTAATTTGCAGGGAAGTTTACTTTTTGATAAAAATGTTGAAGCAAAAAACATCATACAGTTACCCGATGTTGCTGTTCTACCCAAAGGAATGTATATAATTAATGTTTTTGATGCTGAAAAATCTGCAACTGCACGTTTTCTTGTTAAATAGATTAAGCAACTAAAAATGAACTTGTACCAGATTGTATTTATAAACAGTATCATCTTATTGGCTATTTCGTGTAATAAGGATGTTTCGGGTATTTCTGATAATTTTTCTACTACATCAGATATTACAAAAACTGTTTGCGAAAATCCTCCTGTGTCATCTGATTATCGTGAATATCAGCACGGTATAGATTTTATTCAAAAAAATGATAGTATTTACTATCTTATTTGGGGAAGTTCCGGTATTTATCCTTCAGGAGCAAAATCCGATGGTTCTTGGACTCATGATGTATTTTTTTCCGTATTAAATATTCATCAACCCATAGTGAGTGCTCAATTATTAATAAGTGCTAATGAGGCACAAGAGCCGCCAAGTAGTGCAATTGCAGATAATGGCTCTATCTTTATTACTATGGAGGATGGAAACATTGTGCAAAATGGTGTTGGGCAGAGATATGCAGTATATAATATTGAAATGAAGCCGGTTAAGGATTATCCAAATATGATTTTTGACGGTGGGCATTCGGGGCATGTCGCTGCCGTAG
>JAKIUH010000287.1 GCA_021647685.1 Bacteroidales bacterium | reverse complement strand
ATAGTTTTTTTCATAATGGTTAAGAGTTTAGGTTAATAATTAGGTTAAAAAGTAAAGGCGGGAGTGGTTACCCGCCTTTTTTATTGTGCTTCAGCGATTTTTTCCAAATAATTTTCCAATTCTTTTGCAGTATCAAAACATTCTTCACGTGAAACCAGACCGGGAACGATGTTAATTTTTTCAAACATGGTTTTAACTTGACCATACAAACCAACAAACAATACTTTTATATTTTTTTGTTTGAGTTCCAGTAATATTTCTTCCATGGCGTATAAACCGCTTTGGTCAACATAAGGCACTTTATCTAAACGGAAAATAATAATTTTTACATCAGGAATGCTTTGGGCTATGTTTTGAGAACCGGATGTGGATCCAAAAAATAGCGGTCCTTCAATGTGCTTAATGTACACATCTTCTCCTAATTTATCTACAATGTTTTTTTCATCTTTCCAAGGTGTTTCAGATTTTAATTCTTTTAATGAAATAGCTTTGCTGCCTTTTTCAATAATTTCAGATGCTTTAATCATAAATAATAAAGACGATAAAACCATACCTGCTGCTACTGCAATTAATAAATCAACAAATACGGTAAGCATAAGAACAATTAACATCACAGCCACATCACTTTTAGGGATACTTCGCATGTGTTTAATGCCTTTGTAATCTATAATTCCAATTCCTACAGTTATAAGAATACCTGCCAAAACCGCATTGGGAACATATCCTACAATTGCACCTATACCTAATAAAACAGCTAATAAAAATAGTCCGGCTATAACTCCCGATAATCGTTCTTTACCTCCTGAATTAATATTAATTACCGTACGCATAGTAGCACCGGCTCCCGGAAGACCACCAATCAATCCGGAAACACTATTTCCGATACCTTGCCCTATTAGTTCACGATTGCTGTCATGTTTTGTTTTGGTCATATTGTCTGCAACTACCGAGGTTAAAAGGGAGTCGATAGCACCTAATGCCGCAAGTGTTAAAGCATATTCAGATATGCGCACCATTGTTCCAAAATCTTTGAAAGCTATAATAAAATCGAGGTGGAGTTTTGGTAATCCTGACGGTAAGGGTCCTTCTGAGTTGATTCGTGTAAATAAATCTAATGGAATTAAGAAAAAAGCTGCAACTGAAATTACAATTAAAGCAACCAATGAAGCAGGTACTTTTTTGCTAATTCGCGGCATTAAATATATAATGATAATGGTTGCCAAAGCTATTCCTACAGAATAGAAATTTATTTTTTCCGGTATCATGTGTATGCTTCTAATTGTTCCTAAGGCGCCGCCTTCGGGGGCACCAATTCCAAAAAAAGGAAAAATTTGAGTAATGATAATAATAACACCAATACCACTCATAAAACCGGAAACAACAGGATAGGGAATGTATTTAATGTATTTGCCTATTTTAAATACACCCATGAGTATTTGGAAAAGTCCTGCCATAACAAATGTAGCTACAATAAGCGGCATTGCTTCGGAGAAGCTTCCGGCATGCGCTATCAGCTCTGTTATAAGTACAGCCGAAACAACAGTCATAGGGGCTGTTGGTCCACTAATTTGTGTTTTGGTTCCTCCAAAAATTGCCGCTAAAATTCCTAAAGCAATGGCTCCGTATAAACCTGCAATAGCTCCAAGCTCGGTTTGTGCACCAAAAGCTAAAGCTAAAGGTAAAGCTACCACTCCGGCTGTAAGTCCTCCAAAAAGGTCTCCTTTAATATTTGAAAATAAGTTCGATTTTGTTGTCATATTTTTAAAATTTTAAATTACATAGTTGACAAATATAATTAATTATTGAATATTTATAAATGTATTTTTAGAAATCAGGATAGTGGAAGCTTCAATTAGCAAATGCAATCAACAATAAAGTTTTTTCATAATGGTTAGAATGTAAAGCTAGTGTCATGTCAAGCATGTTTTAGTCATACCAAGTTTCGTTCTTTTTGCGTAGAACAAGGCAAAAATAACTTCAACTTATAGGACACAACATACTTGACATAACACTAGGAGTGCTTACCCGCCTTTTTTATTCATTGATAATTCCTAAATGCTTTAGTTCCCAAAAGCATTTAGCCGTTGCAGATATATCAGCTGCAGCATTATGAGCTTCTTCAAAGCCGTGACCAAATAATTTTGTATGTAATTCTGTTAAATTCGGCCATTTATATCCATAATTTCCGGGTATTTTACAATAATTAGTTGAAGCCTTCATCGTACAAATTTGCTTTTTGCTGAACCATTTGGTTCTAAATTTTTTGCGTACAAATTCTGCCCCTACAATTTTTTCATCAAAACTTATGTTATGAGCTACTATAAAATCAGTTTCAGCAATGGCTTCGGCAAATTTTTGTAAAACTTCGGTGATGTCTTTGCCTTCGGCTATGGCTTTTTCAGTAGTAATTCCATGTACTTTGGCTGCTTCATCAGGTATGATATATCCTTCGGGTTTTACAATATAATCTTGTTGGTCAATTACTTTCCCGTTTTCATTAAACATCAGCCAGGCAATTTGTACCATACGAGGCCAATTGTTTACATCGGTAACCGGAGCTTTCCAGTTTTTGGGTAATCCGGTAGTTTCTGTATCAAATAATAAATATTTTTTCATGAGATTATTTTTTAAATTATTTTAATTTGCCTCATGGAACATCCACTAATATCAAGGGGTTAGCTTATTTTTGTTCCTGAATAATCATGCCCCTGTGTCCGCCAGCTGGCGGATGGATGTTTCATAATTTATAAAAATTTTCCCTTTTTTCTTTTGCGTTTTATCCACCACACAAAAATAGATATTAAAATAAGAATAGGTGCTAAAATTTGAATGATTGCTGTCAAATTAATGCTTTTGTTGAGTAATTTACTGTGTTCCAAATCACTATGCGGAGTCATTCCTAATTTATTTCCTGCTGCTGAAATAATACTCATTGCCATATTTCCGTCAGGAATGTCTTTGTGGCAAGCAATACAAGCTCCCGCACGCTCCATTCGTTCACGTTGATCTTGTGATAGTGGTGCTGAAAGCGGCCAGTGATGACCTACTGTTTGTAATTGTTTACCGTCTCGTGTTACTACTTGTGATAAATCAATGGGTAAATCTTCTATTTTTGAGAATTGAGGACGTGAATTTTTTGCAATCGGATTACCATCTTTGTCACGTAAATCGGCATAACGATCTTTGTCATATCCTTGCATGTATTTTCCTCCGTTTATTCCATAACCTAGGGTTTTCGGGTTGGTGTGGCAAGAGGCACAATCGCGTGCCTCGGCACTTACCGTATGGGGTTGTGCCGGACTCATATCTATGCCTCTTTGTCCTTCTTCGCCACCGTTTTCTGTACCTGCAGGGGTTCGCCATACTTTTTCTACGATTACCGGTTTGCCATCTGTACCGATTACAGTTGTAATTTGCTGACAACCCGGAATTATAGGAGTTACACGTCCTTCGCCGTTAATGCCCAGAATTGGATATTCCCAGCGGGTGTAAGAGCGGCTTTCGGTAGCTTTCCCTTTTAATAGTTGCAAAGGAGCTCCAAAATGGGTCTCGGACGTTTCGCCGTTTAAAAAGTGCATACTGCCGGTTTTTAACCAATCGCACGCTTGTTTGTTTTGTGAATAGTCTATTTTTACATGACATCCGTAACATTGTGGTGCCCAGGTAGAATGACAGGCATAGCATTCCATATTTTCTATGTGTGCACCGATATTTACCATTGCCGTAATTGCTTTTTCAGGATGTTTCCATGTATTGTTTTCTTTAATTGATTTTAAAACCGGCACTTTTAAATCAAAACCGCGTGCAGAGTGCAGAATTACTTCTTTACCTCTTTTTACAACATTTCCTAAAGGATTGCCGCGTGCCGAAATTAAATATCCGTCTTCGGGCGGATAAATTGTTGCAAATTTTTGTTCTTTGGGTAAATCTTTTGTCAATCCGCGTGGTGTGTCGGCTGTTTTTAGTTCGTATTCATCTTGATATCCAATAGGTAGCTCCCAAGGAAATTTATCAGGAATACCATGGCAATCGGCACATTCTATTTCTACCTCGGCAAGGGTAGTTCCGCCTATATTTCCGTTTCCATGTACTGATGTAGTGGTGTGGCAATCTTGACAAAGCATTCCTCCGCTTGGGTTTCCATTACTGTTGTTTGGATTATGATGCACATCATCACGGATATAGGAATAACGTTTGCCGTGTAATTTATATTGGTCGCTTCCATCATCATTCCAAGTTGTTGTATATGGGCTTTCCATCATTCCTTGATAAGAAACTCCAATGCGCTTTCCGCGATTATGGCAGGTTGAGCAGGTTTCGTTCGGAATACCTGAGTATGTTTTATCACCTACCGCAACTTTTACTTTGCGTGATGATTGAATGCTATGTACCAAAAGATGTCCGCGTTCTGTTTTGCTAATGCTTTTGTCTTTACCTTCATATAATCCTTCATCGGAGTAGGGGATATGGCAGGCTGCACATCCCATTCCACGATAATCGCCACGGCGTTGTTTGCCGCGCACTCCCACATGGCAACGTAGGCATTCAGAACGTAAATAAGTTAATACCGCTTGCTCGGGATGTTCGTTAATTGTTGAAACATCGGCTTCGGGTAGTTGTTTTAAATTTTTTGGAAAAACATCGGGATATTTTTCAGCCAAATTATGCATATAGGCTTTATAGGTTTCGGTACCAAAACTTGGGATATTACCATCCGGGTCATCAATATCGTAATTTCCGTAAATAACTTTTGAGCCTTCGAGTGTTGCTCCCCAACCCCAAAGGGCTCCTTGAATTTTACCGGCTTCGGTTTGCATCAGGTTTCTGTGGGTGTTGTAAGTGTGCGTCTCGTGGCATTGTCCGCAGGCTTTATCGGCTACCCAGGGCGATGCGGGGAAGCGTATAAAATCTTTTCCGTGGGCTTTTTCTTTATTTTTTGTTTCTTTTGGGTTTCCGTTGTGGCAAACGATACAGCCGTTCGGGTCGCCTAATTTTGCTCCTTTTTCATAAATTTTTTGCATCATCTTGGAATTATGCTCCCTGATGGGGGCTAAACCGTCATGGCAGGATAAGCAATATTGCTTAGGCGCGGGAAAATCTTTTAAATGGGTAGTTTGATGATAATTCCTGATATTTTTTTTGTTAACATTTTTTATTACAGGTTCTATACTTATCGTTTTTGAATTTTTATTTTTATAGACAAAACCGGATATTGCCATTAATATAACCGATAAAACCAGTATGTTAAGAAATCTTTTGTTTTTCATGAGATTATTTTTTAATTATTTCTATTTACCTCATGGAACATCCTCTAATTTCAGGGCTTATATTTTTTCTATTTTTATTAATAATTATATTCCTGTGTCCGCCAGCTGGCGGATGGATGTTTCATAAAAGGAAGTTTATAGTGTATCGTTAGCGGTAAAATTATAAAATAATGTTTATATTTATATCCGTATATCTTATTTACGTTTAATTTAGAATAATTTTATGGAGAATCCTTTATCCGATACAATATATTTGAAACGCAGGCATGAAAAAGATGCCCCGATTCGAGGAGCTTATTTTCGTGATCAAACGGCAATTATTCACTCTTTGCCTTTTCGCAGGTTAAAGCATAAAACACAGGTGTTTTTTGCCCCGGAAAACGATCATGTATGTACGCGCATTGAGCATGTTTTGCATGTTGCAACCATTGCTAAATCAATTTGTTTGGGATTAAATCAATACGCTTGGAATTTAGATGCCGATTTGGCTTTTGCTATTGGGCTGGGACATGATTTGGGGCATGCACCATTTGGGCATGAAGGTGAATATTTTTTGAATAAGCGATTAGGTGGTGGCAATAGTTTTATTCACGAAGTGAATAGTTATCGGGTGGTTGAGTATTTAGCCAATACAGGGGAAGGACTTAATCTAACCTATGCGGTAAAAGATGGAATTATTTCTCATAACGGAG
>JAKIUH010000286.1 GCA_021647685.1 Bacteroidales bacterium | reverse complement strand
ACCGGTTTCTTGCGGATTGGCATTTTTAATCATATTGGTTTCAGCCACCCAGCCCAGTGGCACGCGTACCAGTACGGAACGGTTTGTATCGCCCCAACATACTTTTGTGGGTGCTTCCTGATGAGGCACTAAACGAAGATAGGATACAGGAATAGTATTCCCAAAGGCAGTTAAAGGTCTTGCCAAACTTAACAGACCCGCAATCATTTTTTTGCTGCATCACTTAATTTAAAATCTTCAATCATTTTGTTTTCGCCGTCTTTTATCAACATCATGTGTATATGCAAACCGCTTCCGGCATTACCTACGGTAATTTTAGGTGCAAAACTGATTTTTGCATCGTGTTTTTTTCCCAGCATACGTAATATCCATTTGGCAATAATCAGTTGGTCAACTGCATCTTCTGCACTAACCGGCATAAATTCAATTTCGTGTTGCTCATATTCTTCGGTTTCGTTGGCGAAATTTCCCACTTCGGAGTGACCGTATTTAATTTTACCTCCGGATTGAGCAATTAGTTGCATGGCTTCGATACGCAGATGCTCCCAACGGGTAAAAGGTGATGAGGTGTGATAACCTTTTTGCGGTGGCGCTTGATACAGACTGCCTTTACTGCCCGATACATAGTACTCTAATTCGCCCATGGCATAAAAGTCATATCCCGTATTTTTTTTAAAATCTGCAACAGCTTTACGTAAAATATATTCGGGAGCACTTTCTAAGGGTTCTCCTTCTGCTGTGTAGAATGAGCATAATATATTTAAGGTAGGCGATTCTGCAAAAGGATCTACAAAAGCTGTTTTAAAACGCGGAATTACATATAAATCACTTCGATTGGCATCAATAAACGAAAACAGACTGGAACCATCAACACGCTCACCAGTTGAAAGTACCGAATCCAGATAATCTTTACTTGTAATTACAAAATTCAGGGTTTTCAACTTTCCGTCTTCTCCTACATATTTAAAGTTGAGCAGTTCAATATTATTTTCATCAATAAATTGGATGATATCATGTTTTGTAAATTCTGATGCGGGTTTTTTTATGTGACGAACCAATTTATTAGGATTCATTAATACTTCTCTGTCTCTCATAATATGTTAATTTAAAGTTTGGTAAATTTTAAAAACAAATTTAGAATAATTATTCATCAAGAAATATGATATTTGTAATATTTTTACAGAATTATTGTATTCGTTTGAACTAAATTTAGATTTAAGTGAAAGTTTCGCTTTTTTATATATTCATTCATCCTAAAAAATGAGTTTAAAAAACCCGAGAGGGAAAAAAATAGAAAGAGCATCATGGGTTGCAATTATCGGGAATACCGTTTTAGCAATTCTGAAAATAGGAATAGGAATTATTTCCGGGAGTATGGCTGTTCTTGCAGATGGTATCGATTCTGCAAGTGATATTATCACTTCCTTGATAACTCTTTTTACAGGGAAAATTGTTGACCGCAAACCCAATATAAAATATCCCTTTGGTTATAACCGTGCAGATACTATTGCGGCTAAATTTCTTTCCTTTGTTATTTTTTATGCCGGTTTACAATTATTTATTCGCTCGGCAAAGCGCATCTATTTTTATGAAATACCTGAAATGCCCCAGTTTGTTGCAGTATATGTAACCATTTTTTCTATTCTCGGTAAATATTTGTTAGCACAATATCTGCTCAAAAGGGGTAAAAAATTAAATAGTATGATGTTGGTTGCAAATGGTAAAAACATGCAAAATGATATTTTAATTTCATCTTCTGTACTCGCCGGGCTTATTTTTACTTTTGTTTTAAAACTTCCGATTTTAGATATTGTTACTGCATTATTGGTGAGTTTGTGGATAATTAAGGTTTCTTACGATATTTTTATAAAAACAAACGAAGAATTAATGGATGGTTGTTCAGACCCTGATGTGTATAAAAGTATATTTAAGGCAGTTGCCGAAGTGCCCGAAGCTCATAACCCCCATAAAGTACGTGTGCGTAAACAAGGTCATTTGTACATAATTGATATGGATATTGAAGTTGATGAGCATTTAAGTGTGAAACAGGGGCACGATATTGCTATGAAAGTACATGAAAAAATTAAAGAACATTTAAAAAATGTATATGATATAACCATACATATAGAACCACTTGGGAATATTGAAGATGAACGCTTTGGAGTTTCATCCGATGATATAAATTATTAAAACGTTAATACACGCTTATGTTTGTTGCTTGTGTATTTTAAGGTTAAATGCTTAAACCGGATTTTACTTCTCCTTTAAAACGGTGGGTACTTCTTCCTCTTCTTTCTTACTGAAAACATTGTTAAACACCGAAAACGAAATGTAAAGAATAAATATTATTGGTACGGATAATATTTCAAGAACCGCAAATGAGACTACCGAAAAAAACAAAAAAACATATTTTATTACATTATCTTCAAATTTGTAATTTTTAAATTTTAAGGAAAACATGGGCATTCTGACTACCAATAAGGTAGAAATAATTGCAATAAGCGGAAGTAATACAACAGGCTTGACAATATAAACGCTAAATAAAATTACACTTAAAAAGAAAAAAGTATTTTTTGTAAATTGTGGAAATAAGTACAAATGAGTAGGATTAAAATCGGCAATTAATGGAATCGAAGCGATAAGCATAGCACTGGCAGGTGTTGCCAATCCCATAAAAGTTTCTTTTTGACTTTCGTCAATATTAAACTTAGCCAAACGTAAAGCTGAAAATACAGCTATTAAAAATGCCGAAAATAAAATAAATATATCCGAAGCAGGCAATGAAAATGAAAATTGTTTGATTTGTAAGCTGGATTTTAATAGTTGATATAAAATCATTGAAGGAGCCAAGCCAAAACTTACCATATCTGCCAATGAGTCTAATTCTTTACCCATTGCAGAGGTAGCTTTTAAAGCGCGCGCCGAAAAACCGTCAAAAAAATCAAATACTCCGGCAATGTATATAAAATAAGATGCTAAAATTAAGTTTCCTCTTCCTTCAAATGATAAAACAATTGCAATTGAACCTGATAATAAGTTCATTAGCGTAAAAAAATTCGGTATATTCCGGCTTATAAAATTATTTTTGGACATTTATGTAAAGAATTATTGTGTAAATGTAGTAATTTCGTTGAAAAAATAAAATTTTTATGTAAATATTGTAAAGTTTTATCTGTTGTGTTTTAATAGATAAATGTAAAATATGTATAAAACAATTTACATAGTACTTGTAAAATTTATAATTACCATATAAAAATTATAGCAATATTCCTGCCAAAATTAGGAATTTGAAATTCAGGCGCAATATACATAAAAAAATTATACCTAATTTAGCTTTTTAAATTACGCTTTATATTATTTTTGTTATTTTGTGCTTATAAATCGTTTAATGGTTAAAAAAATTTTTATAACAATTTTACTTTTTGCTTATAGCTATGCCTTTAAGGCTCAGATACGTGTTTACAGTAACGAATTTTTAAATATCGGAGTAGATGCTTCATCACTGAGTATGGGTAATGCTGTAATTGCTAATATTACAGGTGTTAATTCCGGGTTTTGGAATCCTGCCGGTGTATTCAAATTGGATAAGCAGTTAGAGGTTTCATTAATGCATTCCAATTATTTTTCGGGTTTGGCTCAATACGATTATCTGGCAGCAGCCTATAAAGTTAACGACAGCTCTGCATTGAGTTTTTCGCTTATACGTTTTGGCGTTGATGATATCCCCAACACTCTAAACCTGATTGATGCAAACGGCAATATAAATTATAACCGTATCAGCTATTTTTCAATAGCTGATTATGCTTTTTTGTTTTCGTATAGCCGCATGAGTAAAATTAAAGGTTTGAGTTTTGGCGGAAATGTTAAAATAATATATCGTTCACAGTCTGATTTTGCAAAGGCATACGGTTTTGGTTTTGATATTGGAGTACAATATCATTTGAATCAATGGTATTTTGGCTCAGTTTTGCGTGATGCTACATCTACTTTTAATATTTGGATTTTTAACAAAGAACTTTTTGAACAAACTTTTATTCAAACCGGCAACGAAGTTCCTGAAAACTCATTGGAAATTACCGTCCCGAAATTATTACTGGCTTCTGCACGTGATTTTAAAATAAATGATAAAATTAATGCACTTATTGAAATGGATATGGCTGTTTTTTTCGATGGAGCACATAATTCCATAGTAAAATTTGATCCTGTCAGTATTGAGCCTAGCCTTGGATTTCAATTCAGCTATCTTAAAAATATTTTTATCCGTGGCGGACTTACCGGTTTTCAGATTGTTAAAGATATTAATCTAGAAAACCAATTGATCTTGCAACCCTCTATTGGTATAGGATTTTCTTATTTAAGCATTACTTTTGATTATGCCTTAACGGATGTAGGTGATTTAAGTATTGCACCCTATTCGCATATATTTTCTTTAAAATACAGTTTTAACCTAAAAAAATAAAACCATGAAGCTAAAATTAATCTTTTTTCTGTTTATCGCATTATTAGTTAATGCTTGTAAAAATGATAATCCTGAACCACATATTTTTAAACGGGGGCAAATTGTTAACAGTGAAAAATCCGGAACCAGAACCACTGCCGATATAAAGTCATTATTATCCTTGTACAGCTATTCTTTTGCAAATCAGATAGGTTATACTTATGATGTTGATTTATATAGTATCAAGTACGAAACAATTAATCCTGATGGTTCAGAAACAATTGCATCCGGTTTATTAGCTGTTCCTGCCGGTAAATCTACGGTTTCGCCTTTATTAAGTTTTCAGCATGGAACGGTTTTAAAAGACAATTTAGTTCCCTCTACATTAGCTCTTGGTTCGGGAATGGAAATTGGTTTAATTTTTGGAACCGAAGGTTATGTTGTGTGTATGCCCGATTATTTAGGTTTAGGCGACGGAGAAGGCTTACATCCGTATATGCACGCACAATCAGAAGCAACAGCAGGTATAGATATGATTAGAGCAGCACAAAATAAGCTCAAAGAATTAGGTGTTAGCATAAATGAACAACTATTTTTATTAGGCTATTCGCAAGGAGGACATGCTACTATGGCGATGCATAAAGCCATTGAAGAAGATTATTCCGATGAGTTTACTGTAACAGCAAGCGCTCCTATGGCCGGACCTTATGATGTTTCAGGGATTATGGCTGATATTGTTTTGAGAAAAGAAACTTATAAATCATCCGGATACTTACCGTATATGCTGTATTCATACAATTCAATTTATCATTTTTACGATAATTTGGAAGCTAATTTTAAAGTACCTTATAATACAAGTTTGCCTCCATATTTTGACGGATCAAATTTATATAGCCTGTCGGATGTTAATAATGTAATGCCAAGTATTCCATCGGACATATTAACCGATGAGGCTTACAATGCAATTATTGACCACACCAACCAAAAAGTTTGGGATGCTCTTAAAGAAAATGATTTGTATGACTGGGTACCGGTTGCGCCTATCCGTATGTTTCATTGCGATGGCGATGTTACAGTTCCTATTGAAAATTCACAAAAAGCATTGGATAATTTTGTTGCAAATGGTGTTACTAATGCTGAATTGATTAATCCATTGCAAGGGGGGACTCATTCAACATGTTTGTTTCCAAGTCTTTTGGGGGCAAGAAATTGGTTTAATGAGTTTATTGAAAATTGAAAAAAAATAGGTGTTTGCTTAGAAGCAGCAAACACCTCATTGGTTAATTGTATCAATTTGATTTAAAACCGATATGCAGCCTTTTTTAATTCAGTTATCGATTTTATGGGCTTAGGAGGACTTAACTGTTTTGCCAAAAATTTATAAATTTTCACCCTGATTTTTTGTGCAATTTGTGTGTCAATCCGGTCAAAAGAATGCCCGCCTTCTATATCTTTGTAAATTTCATACTCAAATTTTTTATCCTCGGCTTTTAATGCCTGAATAAGGTGTTCTACTTCCAAAACATTTACATCATCATCATTGGTATT
>JAKIUH010000285.1 GCA_021647685.1 Bacteroidales bacterium | reverse complement strand
CTTAACAAACGATAAGTATTTTTTTACAGTCATATAATCTAAAACTTTTAATCAGAATAGGTTACCAAATTAATGTCAATTTCACTTTCTTCCACGTAGTCTTCTACTTCTTCTTTCATCACTTCATAATCCTCTTCTCTGCAATACCAATTAACTTCCACCTCTCCGCCTCTGTCTTCATATATTTTCAATAAATCCAATATATCCAAAACAGAGCGTGAACTGGAAGTATTATAATAAGTAAGTTTCACATTAAATTGGATGGGCTTGTTAACCTCTGTAAAATATTGATCTAACCATTCTAACAAGGGCAGATAAAACTCTGTAGTATCTTCAAGATATGATCTGCCCGATATAGTACAAACACCGGTTTCTGCATTAAAATCAACCGTTGGAACATAATAATTACCTTGTTCTCCTTCTATGTATAAATTTTCCATTTCCAAATACTGAAATTGTATGTTTTACCTATAATTTGATTCCCATTATTGTTATATCGTCAATTTGTAATTCATTTCCTCTATGAATATCCAAAGCATTGACTATTTTATATCGTTGATCTTCCATTGATTTATCTTTTCCGGAATTTAATAAGTCAATAAAATTCTTTCTCCCGAATTTTTTTCTTTCCGGTGACTGTAAATCTAAGAAACCATCGGTTGTTAAATAAAGCATATCCCCTTTTTTTAACTCCAAATTGTGCGATACAAAAGGTTTTATTCCTTTTCTTCTTAAACGAGCTCTTCCGCCAATTCCTCTAACGGTTCCTTTAATAAATTGCACTTCATTATCATGTGCATAAAATAAAGGTCGTTTTGCACCGGCAAATTCGACATTAAAAGTAGAATTTCCACGATTATGAATTGTGCAAACACACATATCCATTCCGTCATTATTTAAAGTTTCATCTTGCATAAGCGCCTGACGCAAGCCTGCATCTAATTTTTCCAATATTTCTTTTGGCTCAGTTATTTTACTCTCATTAACTACTTCAACCAGCAAACGGTTTCCAATCATTGACATAAAAGCACCCGGTACGCCGTGTCCGGTACAATCTACAACCGCAACTACACTGGTATTTGTATCCTCAAAATGTGTAAACCAATAAAAATCACCACTTACAATATCTTTGGGTTGAAATATCACAAAAGTTTCAAAGTATTTATCAAGTGTAGATTTTAAAGGCAAAATTGCCTGCTGAATAGTTTTAGCATAAGTAATGCTGTCAATGATTTTTTTATTTTTCAAGGCAATTTCTTGGTTTTGTTGTTCCAATCGTTCGTTGGTTCGCTTCTTTAAACGATAGTTTTGATAAACCACAACAAATAAAATCACAAAAAATAATAAGCCTGTTATTGCAAATAAAAGCATCAAGTTTTTATTTTTAATTTCGGCTTGCTGCAATTCTATTTTATTTTTTGCATTTTGAATTTCCTGCTCAATCTGTGAAATCATCAATTGCCTGTTTTCCAACTCAATACGATCCTCATGTGTGCGAGCATTCAATTTATCCAGTTCAAGTTTTAAATTGGCAGATTTCAGCATCTCTTCTTTCATTTTAACTAAATAATCAAGATATTTAACACTATCTTTTTTTGAATTTAGTTTTGATTTTTCCAGATTTGCAATCGTCTTTTGATACGCTTTAATATCTTTGCGTTCATAAAACTCTTTATCATTTACTCCGATATTGTTTAACTCATCCTTTGTTGGTTTTTCTATTTCCTTTTTTACATCAATTGTGCTAATTTTTGGTGTACTGATATAGGCGTTTGCAATAATTTCCTTTCTTTTTAAATCAGCCGATTGGAGCATTAAGTTTCCCTTTTTTTCAGCAATTAATAATATACTGTCCATTTTGGCATAAACAGTTTGTAATTTAGCATCTGCATTTTTGGCATCTTCATCGGGTAAATCTTGAATTATTTTTGTTATTTCGTCTTTTTTATCCTCAACAAGACTATCCAACTTTACAATTTTGTCTTTCTTTTGGATGATTTCATTGGTCAAATCCAATTTTTCATCTTTAACAGAAGTATCTTCTTTTTTTACAATTACTTTTTCCTCATTAAAAAAACCATTATCATTTAAAGAAAAAGAATAAATATTTTGATTTGATTTTTTGGTATTTTCAGCATTTTCCTTTAAAGGAAAGCGAATAGTAACTCTATCAGGATTTAAGTTTTTCTTTTTTTTATCGTTGATAAAAGTTGAAATAATAACTTTTTGTGCAGGGAAAGTAGCACTTTTAAATTCAAGTAAATACTTTTTTTGCGTTTCTAAACTTAAGTTAAAAGAGCCGTAACTGTTTGTTTGTAAATAGTTAATTAATGCACCGTTTTCATAAACTAAAACATCTGCCTTATTCATAGGCTTGTTGGTATAAGTAACTTTTCCTCTAAAAACAAAATTGTTTTGAGCAAAAACAGGCAATAACCAAAACATCAATAAAAAAAATAATACAAGTCTTTTTGTTAAGTTTAATACACTCATAATCCAATGAAAACAACATTATTAAATTAAAATTTAAAATTAGTATAAATCACTTAATTTTAGTAATTTTTTAAAGATATTTATTAAAAGATTATTAACTTTTTTTTCAAGAAAACAATAGCCGAAAATAAATTCGTACTTTTGCCAACAAAAAATTAAAAATTAATGAACGAACTACTTTCTCACGGATATATTGCACTTTTTATTATTGTTGCTTTCGGAATGATTATTGGGC
Source organism: Bacteroidales bacterium (assembly GCA_021647685.1). Taxonomy (GTDB): domain Bacteria; phylum Bacteroidota; class Bacteroidia; order Bacteroidales; family NBLH01; genus NBLH01. The sequence goes on along the minus strand of JAKIUH010000285.1, from coordinate 3,268 downwards.
GTATCAAAATCTTCGGATTTTCTTTTGATATTTCTGCAGTGATTTTTGTTGCCTTGCTATTGGGACATTTTGGAATGATGGTTCCTGATGATTTTATGAAGTTTGGCCTATTACTTTTTATATTTACAATAGGCATGCAAGCCGGTCCCGGTTTTTTTGAAGCTTTTCGCAAATACGGACGCTCTTTAATACTCACAAGTTTGATTGCTCTTATAAGTGCTGCCGCTATATTTATTGCTTTAAGTAAAATTTTTCAACTTAAACCGGATATTGCCATAGGGATATTCAACGGAGCATTAACAAGCACACCGGGATTAGCAGCAGCCATTGAGAGTACAGGTTCTGCACAAGCAGCCGTAGGGTATGGAATTGCCTATTCTTTTGGTGTAATCGGTGTAATACTTTCAATAAATATTTTACCAAGCATTTTTAAAATAAACATAAAAGATGAAGAACAAAATTATGAAGCAGGAATAAGAAAAGATAATCCGGCGCTGAAAGGTGTTAACCTTAATGTAGAAAATCCGAATATAAACAACAAAAGTATTGCAGAAACACGAATTTCTGAAATGGCAAATGTAGTTTTATCAAAAATCATGCATCAAGGAAAAGTAAGACCTGCAAGTTCTAAGGAAAAAATATATAATGGTGATATCCTTCGCGTAATTGGTACTCAAGAGGCTATTGAACAGGCAAAAATACTTATCGGTAAAGAATACCCTGATGAAATACCCCAAAGCAAAGAAATTGTTACTGAATGGGTTTTAGTTACCAATAAAGATATTGTAAATAAAAAATATTCGGAAATTAATTTGAATAAGAATTACAACACAACAGTCTTAAAAATTAAGCGCAGCGGTATTGAAATAAGCCCTAATGCCAACAGTATTTTCCGGTTTGGAGACCGTTTAAGAATTAGCGGAGGAAAAAACGGAGTAACAGCAGCAAAAAAAATATTGGGCAATGATACAAAAAAACTTTCTCATACTGATTTTTTACCCATTGCTTTAGGTATTTTATTAGGTATTGTTCTTGGGAAAATAAATATTCCTATTGGAAATTTCAGTGTAAATTTAGGTATGACCGGCGGTACTTTGGCAGCAGGAATTTTATTAAGCAGGTTAGGAAAAACAGGACCGGTAATTTGGTCAATGTCCGGTTCGGCAAATCAACTTCTGCGCGAATTGGGTTTGTTACTTTTCATGGCATCAGTTGGAACACAAGCAGGCGCACATTTTGTTGAAGCAATTAGCAAAAACGGTATAGAATTGATAATTAGTAGTATAGCCATTGCGGTAGTTCCTGTAATTGTAGGTGCAGTTATTGGCAGGTACATTTTTAAAATGAACTTTTTAACATTACTGGGAGTAATTACCGGTGCAATGACCAGCACACCCGGATTAGCAGTAGTTAATTCAAAAAGCGATTGTAATGCCGCTTCTATTGCCTATGCAACAGTGTATCCTGTTGCTTTGGTTTTTGTTATTATTGCTTCGCAAGTTTTGCCCAAACTGTTATGATTTTTTATACAAGTAGAGAAGTTTTTGTGCACTAAATACTTGTTTTCTATCAACAGATTAATTAGGGCTTGCTAAAAAACGCTAAATACACTATTAATCAATACTTTATATTTATTTTATTGTGTTGAAATGCAAGGTTTTCAAATACAATGTCCGAAATAACATGCATTTATTATATACAAACCATAATATTTTTTGCTGCTCAGCTTCACACCTCTTTTGTATTTTGTTCAGTTTGAAGTATTTCTATACATCTGCACTTCACAAAATCCAAAATAGATGCACGTCTGAGCTTTTCAGCAAGCCCTAATTATGAATATTTCATGTATTAACTTTCACAATTACAGCTAATTGAAATATACAATATATTTTTAGCAATAGTCTTAATTTTTAAACATCGAAAGTAAAAACAAATACGCATTAAAATTATGATGAATCCCGATATCATTGCTGCTCTCAGGGAATTTCTCAAAATATTTATCATTAGCAAATAACACCACGGTTTGTCCCGTTCTGACATAGTTATTACTATTGAAATATTCAGGAGGCGAAAAACCGGACAACTTTTTCCGAATCAATTTAGAAGTCATCTCTCCAAGGTATTTTTCATATTTCCTCTGTGCTTTTTTAGTGGGTTTATCCAACTGATTATAAATATGTTTAAGCACCATATTTTTGGGAAATTTAAGTTTTCGAATTTCTTTTTTTGCATTTTTAAACAAATTGGTTTCATTAAAATCATCCAAAGTTTGAATAGAAATAGGTGTCTCAGGAACCCAGTCGGCAGAATTTACCACATTAAAAGCCCAATTCTTTGTAATGCTTTCATAATAATAGGCAAAAAATAGGTTGCCGGGTTTTGGAGCAGCACTACAATAAGTTTTAAATCGAATATCGCCGGGTAATTTGTTTTGTTCTATTAAGTTGTAAAGGTATGCCGTCAACAAATAATTGATAGCTCCACCTTGGCTGTGCCCCATAAGAATAAAATCTTTTACGCCTTCTTGATACAGCGAATCTATTTTGGGGATAATGTCTTTTGATAAAAAAGCCGTGCTTAACAACCACCCGACATGTACAGCAGCTTTTTTATCAGGAGCCAAACAATATCGAAAAGTATCCTGTTTGCTCAATATTAGCTCTCCTTTAGCCGAGACCATTGCTGCATAAAGGTTTTCAAGAGAACTTTCAACATTTCGTGTGGTGGCTCGTATGCTGACTACCGCCACCTTGTGCTCATGGTTTAACCACAAATCCCAACAATTATCCAAGCCGATAACTTTTGATCTGTAAATCATTTTGTAATGCTCAGGGGCAGGAATATTAAAAACAACACTGTCCGGAGTGTTTGTTTTGGCAGAGATATAGAGTAAATTAAATATGAGTAAGATATATAGTACAATGACTGTCATCATTCCTTTAAATCCCAATCGTTCTCCCAAATAGGCAAAGATAAAGTCTGTAGATGAAACTGGCAAAAATTTGAGCTGTGTCTGTGTAGAGTTTTCTTTTGATTTGCCTTCAAGACCCCCAGAACCTATGGCTATAAGTGCTTGTTTAACATGATAGCTTGGCTTACCTACAAAATCTGAAATACGCTTTTTTTGGTAGGGTTTAAGCTGTCCATACAACAAAGGAGCAGAGAGTCCCAATACTACTACAATAGTTATCCATATTTTCCAATTAATTCCCCCTACGAACAAAATGCCATATCCTGTAATAAGCAAGACCAATGCAGTACCCAAATC
>JAKIUH010000284.1 GCA_021647685.1 Bacteroidales bacterium | reverse complement strand
TTTTTGTTGTGTAAATTTTTAATCCATCGCTATATAAATCATAAGCTTCCCCTTTCGGCTTTATATTTTTGTTGCACCATCCGTACAAGGGATTGTTTGCCCAACTTAAAGAGTCTTCATAAAATTTCTGGCTTTGCCAAGAGGCGTAATTCTTTCTTTCAGGTTTTTTGGCAGTCATAATTTTTCTTAAATACTCTCTAAAGTAGGTGGCAATACCGCTCGTATGAGAGGCTACACTATAATGAGTAATCAATGGTAATGCCTTTGTTGAGTCATAAACCTCTTTTGTAATAAATCCATATTTATACATTTGTCCTAAAACAACATTTCTTCTTTTTTTGGAGCGTTCGGGGTTTCGTATAGGGCTGTACCAAGTAGGCGCTTTTAATAAACCAACCAAAACAGCAGCTTCTTCCAAACGCAATGAGTCCGGAGATTTGTCAAAAAAAGTTCTTGCTGCTGATTTAATACCAAAAGCTTGACTTCCAAATTCAACAGTATTTAAATACATGGCAAGAATTTCTTCCTTTGTATAATTTCGTTCTAATTTAACAGCAATAACCCACTCTTTAAACTTGGTCATTACCATTACAAAAGCTTTTGCCAGTTTTGACCTTTTGGTTCTATCTCTTGGAAATAAGTTTTTTGCTAATTGTTGTGTAATTGTACTTCCACCTCCTGCATTTTTTTGTCCTAAAATTACCGTTTTAAACAACACGCGTACTAAACCGCGCGGATCAATTCCCGAATGTTCATAAAATCGAATATCTTCGGTGGCAACCAAGGCATTAACCAGTAGCGGTGATAAATTATCAAATTGTACTACAGTTCTGTTCTCTCGATAATATTTTCCTAACAATTGCTGATCGGCTGATATTATTTCTGCTGCTAAATTACTTTCCGGATTTTCCAGCTCCTCAAATGTGGGCATAAACCTCATGTTTTCCGGTAAAAACCATAAATTTCCACTGGCAATTAGTGTAAACAAAACGGCTATAAAAAAGACAGGGCTTAAAGCCAATATCCACCATATTTTAATTGTCTTTTTAGTAAATTCTGATGTCGATTGTTCCATAAGTTATGTAAACTTTTCTTGCAAATATAAAAATAAAATGCATTATCTGAAAAGTAGAAAACTTTCTATTTTATAACTTTCTGATAAACAACACCCTGCATTTATAGTTACCTAAAAATAAATCTGATTTTAATAAAAAAATTTGAACTTTGCGCGTTAAATGCTTTATTTTGTCAAATTTTCTCAACATATATATTATAAGGTATAATTTTTTTGAAAAAAACAGTTCTTTTTCAATCTGATAAATAAAATATGAAATCAAACTTAGTTATAGTAGAGTCTCCTGCAAAAGCAAAAACAATAGAGAAATTTCTCGGTAAAGATTTTTTAGTAAAATCCAGTAACGGACATATTCGCGATTTAGCAAAAAAAGATTTAGGTATTGATATTAAAAATAAATATCAACCTAAATATATTGTTAGCCCTGAAAAGAAAAAAATTGTTGCAGAACTTAAAAAATTAGCAAAGCAATCTGAAACAGTATGGTTGGCTTCAGATGAAGACCGTGAAGGAGAAGCTATAGCTTGGCATCTGTACGATACGCTTAAATTAAACGACAATCAAACAAAGCGTATTGTTTTTCATGAGATTACCAAAGATGCAATACTCAATGCAATAAAGAACCCCCGTAAGATTGACCAAAACTTGGTTGCTGCTCAACAAGCCAGACGAATTTTAGACCGTTTGGTAGGCTTTGAACTTTCACCTGTACTGTGGAAAAAAGTAAAACCGGCGCTTTCTGCAGGTCGTGTTCAATCTGTAGCAGTAAGGCTGATTGTTGAACGCGAACGTGAAATACTAAACTTTAAACCTGAATCAAATTTTAAAATAACCGCACTTTTTGAAATACCTTCGGGTAATAAATCGGTTAAACTGGCAGCTGATTTTGAAAAAAAGTTAAAAACAGAAAAAGAAGTTGAAGAGTTTTTAAATAAATGCAAAACTGCCGAATATAAAATAACTGATATTGAAAGAAAACCTTCAAAACGCTCTCCTGCTCCGCCTTTTACAACATCAACTTTACAGCAAGAGGCAAGTCGTAAATTAGGTTTCTCTGTTTCACAAACCATGTCGGTAGCACAAAGATTATACGAATCGGGAAAAATAACTTATATGCGTACCGATTCTGTTAATTTATCAAACGATGCGCTAAAAGCTATTAAAAAGCAAATTGTTAGTGAATTTGGCGATAAATACCATAAACAAAGAGCTTATAAATCAAAAATAAAAGGAGCACAAGAAGCCCACGAAGCGATTCGTCCTTCCTATATGGAAAATAGGCAAATCGAAGGCACTTATCAAGAAAAACGTTTGTACGAACTCATTTGGAAAAGAACTATTGCTTCGCAAATGAGTGAAGCACAAATTGAAAAAACCAATATTTTTATTAAAGCATCTTCCTGTACCGGAAAATTCATTGCATCCGGTGAACGCATTAAGTTTGAAGGGTTTCTTAAAGTTTATATCGAATCATTAGACGAAGAAAATGGCGATGCAGCTCGGGGAAGTTTGCCGGAACTTAATGTGGATTCCGTTTTAAATATGCAAAAAATTGATGCTGTTCAACGTTTTTCAAAAAGTGCTCCAAGATATACCGAAGCTAGTTTGGTTAAAAAACTAGAAGAATTAGGAATCGGTCGTCCGTCAACCTATGCTCCGGTTATTTCTACCATTCAAAAACGAGGATATGTTGTAAAAGAAGACCGTGAAGGGCAGGAACGAAAATTTACTCAATACACACTATCTGCCGGAAACGTACAAAAAAGTGTAAAAACGGAGATTTTCGGTAAAGAAAAAGCCAAGTTGTTTCCAACTGATATCGGAATGATTGTTAACGATTTTCTTTTGAAATACTTTGCTACAATAATGGACTACAATTTCACCGCCAAGGTTGAAAAACAGTTTGATGAAATTTCTTTGGGTAAGCTTGAATGGACAAAAATGATTGACAAATTCTATAAAGCTTTTCACCCAAAAGTTGAAGAAACACTTGAAAAATCGGAACGTGGCAGCGGAGAAAAAATTCTTGGAAAAGACCCCGAAACAGGAAAAGTGATTTTGGCAAGAATGGGACGCTATGGAGCCATTGTTCAGCTTGGTGATGCACAAAATGGTGACAAACCTGAATTTGCCAGCTTAAATAAAAATCAGCTCATTGAAACCCTAACATTGGAAGATGCTCTTGATTTGTTAAAAAATAATAAAGAAGGACGTTATTTAGGCGATGACCCTGAAAGCGGCAAACCGGTTTTTGTACGTGTTGGCAGATACGGACCTATGGTACAAATCGGTTCTTCTGATGATAAAGAAAAACCAAAATATGCAAGCCTTTTGGCAGGTATGAGTGTAGATACATTAGAATTAAACGATGCCTTAAAACTTTTTGCATTGCCTCGTACCGTTGGTAAATTTGAAGACAAAGTTGTGGTTATTGGTGTTGGGCGTTTTGGTCCCTATGTTCGCCACGACGGAAAATTTGTTTCGCTGAAAAAAACAGATAATCCTCTTAGCATAACACTTGAAAGGGCAATTGAACTCATAAAAGATAAGCGCGAAGCCGATAAAAAGAAATTAATTAAAGAATTTCCCGAAAACCCTGATATACGAATTATTAAAGACCGCTGGGGCAGACCTTGTATTAAGTACAAAACCAAATACTTCCGCTTAGATAAAAACGTAGAAGCAGATAAACTTAGCCTTGATGATTGCCTTAAAATAATTGATATAGAAACCGGTAACGGTAAAAAGAAAAAAACAAAAAAATAAGGATTTAAGGCATTTTAAACAATACTTTCAAAAATTAATATCCGTAGGTAGTTTAAAAGCTGCGGATATTTTTTGCTAAAACCGCCAATTGACAGCAAAATTAAATTTAACTTGCAATTTTGTCCTTCAAACTTTATATTTGTACTATAATAAATAGCACAAATCTAATTTAAAATGGAATTACTTGAATATTTCGATAAGATTGATACAGATAAACTAAATATTAGTCAAGAAATAAAAAACAATCAATACGCATTCTACCATATTGATAAAAATACCACAAACAAACCAATCACTCTTTTAGACAAGTACCAAATAGCTATTTTGGGTGTACCCGAAGAGCGAATTACCCAAAATAAAGGAACTGCAAATGCACCCGATATCATTCGAGAAAAATTTTACCGCCTGAACCAATCCGAAAATGCCCATATTGCAGATCTGGGAAATTTAAAAGCCGGCAAAACATTAAACGATACTTATATTGCTCTGGGACATATAGTTGCCGAACTCATAAAACTTAACATTATCCCAATAATTATTGGAGGAAGTCAAGATTTAACCTATGGAAATTTTCTTGCATATAAAGAACTTGAAAAACAGATTAACATAGTTAATATTGATTCACGTTTTGATATCGGATACATTACCGATGATTTTGATGAAAACAGTTATATTGGCTATATAATACTGCGTCATGGAGCACATTTGTTTAATTATACAAATATAGGTTATCAGGCATATTATGTAAACAAAGAAGAAAAAAAATTAATTAACAAATTAAATTTTGATGCATTACGTTTAGGAAATATACGTGCAAATTTAAAAGAATCAGAACCGGTATTCCGTGATGCAGACTTAGTAAGTATCGATATTAGTGCCATAAAACAAGCAGAAGCACCTGCATTTAATGACCCCTCGGCAAACGGGTTTTATGGCGAAGAAATTTGTCAATTAGCCCGATATGCAGGAATAAGCGATAGACTTAGCTCTTTCGGAATATACAATATAAATCCAAAATTTGATGTAAATAATCAAACCGTTAATTTGGTAGCTCAAATAATATGGTACTTTATTGACGGGGTAATAAACAGACACCAAGACTTTCCGGTATCCGGATTAAAAAAATATACCAAATACATTGTAAATTTTGACAGTAAAAATCAAAATCTTATTTTTTATCGAAATACAAATAACAATAGATGGTGGATGGAGGTTCCAAATCCAAAACACCCTCAAGAAAAAAAGATAATTGCATGTTCTTATCGTGATTATAAGTTAGCTTGCGAGCAGGAAATTCCGGAACGTTGGCTTAGAAATTTACAAAAAATGAGATAATCAGCTCATTAATAAGGGAAAAAAAGCAACATTTTAGTTTCTTTTACGTATAAAATAGAAGAACGAGCGTTAAATCTATTTTGATTATGGCACATATATTGTTACCATAATAAATAAAATTTAATAAAACCATTGTTGTTTGCAATCATTAAAAAATTTTATTTACTTTGCTTAGATTAACCAAAACATATAATTTATTTATGAAACGGGCACTTTTAATAATAACATTATTAAGCAGCCTGACAAATATAATTGCACAACAAGACCCGGTTTTTAGTCACATATTTTTTGATAAAGTAGAAATTAATCCGGCTTTTGCAGGTAGTCAAGGCGATATTTGTGTAGGTATTATAAACCGCCAGCAATGGGTAGGCTTTGAAGGAGCACCTAAAACAACTGCATTAAATGCCAATATGCCTTTAAATATTTTTGGCACACAAAGTGGAGTAGGACTTTCAGTGATGGACGACCGTTTAGGCTTTGAAAATAATTTTCAATTAGGATTACAGTATGCCTATTTTGCAAATCTGGGAAACAACAAATTAAGCTTTGGCGTAGATGCCGGCTTTTATAATATTGCTTTTGATGGGAGTTGGACACCACCTGATGCACCGGCAAATTCAGACCCTGCTATTCCTACTGAAAAAGACAACAGCATGGTATTAGATTTATCTTTTGGCTTAACATACCTTGCCGGAGATTTTTATATCGGGCTTTCAGCAACCCATTTAACAGAACCTAAGTTAAACTTGATTAGCGCACAACAATCTTTTTTAAAAAGACATTATTATTTAATGGCAGGATATAATTGGCAAATTATGGACGGAAGTCTTGA
>JAKIUH010000283.1 GCA_021647685.1 Bacteroidales bacterium | reverse complement strand
TCAGATATATCGGTAGAAGAAAAAAGCGAAGCAGATAAATATTTACTTGAATTTCCTTTTAAAAATGGCAGTTTTGTTTTACCCAAAGGCTTGATATCCGGTCAAAAACTGGAAAAGCTACTGGCTAAAATAACTTGGCCGGTTCATGGACAAAATGATTTTTTAAAGTTTCCAATTCCTTTTGCTTGTGTTGCCACAGATATTGAAACAGGAGAAGCATATGTAATGAATAAAGGTTATTTGCCGGATGCCTTAAGGGCAAGTATGTCTATTCCTTCGGTTTTTGAACCTATTGAGATTGACGGGCATTTATTGGTTGATGGAGGCTTGGTTCGTAATTTGCCTGCTTCGGATGCAAAAAAAATGGGTGCCGATATAATTATTGCGGTTAATGTTGGCTCGCCATTGTATAAAAAGGAGGAGCTTACTTCTATGATTGCCATTATGGATCAGGCTTCCAGTTTTAGAAATGCTTTTTTACTTGAAGATGAAAAAAAACTCTGTGATTTGTTAATTTCTCCGGATATTACCGGTTACAGTGCTGCCAGTTTTGATGCTACAGACAGCTTGATTATTCGAGGTGAAAAAGCTGCATTAGCTGTGGAGGATAAAATTAAAGCGCTTGCTAAAAGTCTGGAAAAATATAAACTGTCCAAAGCCCGAAAAATAAATACTGCTTCTTTATACTCCATATTTATAAATGAAGTAAAAATTGAAGGTTTAGAGAATGTATCTGAAAAATTGGTAAGAAGCAAGTTAAATATTGAAAGTGCTACTTGGGTAGATTTAAAAAACATTGAAAAAGGAGTGGACAGAGTTTACGGTTCGCAATTCTTTGATAAAGTAAATTATAAAATTATTCAAAACGGAGATAAAAACACCTTAATAATCAGGGTATATGAAAAGCCTTTTTCAGTGGTAAAAGTTGGAGCCAATTACAACAATTATTTTAATGCTTCTTTATTGCTAAACGGAACATTCAGGAATATCCTGGGAGAGGGTTCAAAACTGTTACTCAGCGGAAAATTAAGTGAAGCCCCGGAAGCTTCTCTTGATTATTCAATTTTCACCAAATACAAACCCAGTATCGGATTTCGCACTTTGTTGAACTATTTTACATTAGAGGAAAAATTATTCTTTCCTGATGATTCTTTGAATCTTTCCATGAGGCATCATCGTTTTTCAGGAAAGTTGGCTGCTGTTTCATCTCTTTCAAATTCAGTATATTTTGCAGCCGGGGCTGAATATAAATATGATTATTTTAATGTCATTGAACTAGAGCAAAGTAATTATAATGGCAATTTTAGTTTTTTTAAACTTTTTGGTGAAATATATGTTGATACTTATGATAGAACTGTTTTTCCAACTTCCGGTTTTGATATTAAATTAAAAGCGGATTACTTATTATTTCCTTTGTTTAATGATAATTATCAATTTGACAGCAATTATTGGCGATTTTCTTTACAACTAAAAAGATATATTCCTGTCGGGAAAAAACTAAATTTCAGTTATGCGTTTAATAGCTCTTTAGTCTTGTCAGACAATGTATATATTGGTGACTATTACCGTTTGGGTGGTGAAACGGAATATCAGTCGTATGTTTTTCCTTTAAGCGGATTTCGATTTATGGAGTTTAGCACTTTAAATCTTATAAGCGGACGTTTGGCTTTTAGATATGAATTTTTAAAAAACAAATATATTAGCATTAATGCAGATGGAGCTTTTACAGGTAATAAAATTGATGAATTGGTCATTGCCGATAAATTTTTGTTAGGCGGTGCAATAGGAGTTGGTGCCAATACAATTATAGGTCCGCTTGAATTTAAGATAAGCAAAAACAATATTAATAATCGTTGGGAGTTTTGGTTGCAATTAGGTTACCGTTTTTAAAACTTTTGAACGTCCAACGGACTTCAAAACGTTAAAAAAACTAAATATCCGAATGTTTTAATCAAGAAATTTGCTTAAATCCGGCTAATCTGCTTATAAAATATAAACAGGGACAATTGTTCATATCCATAAATTTACGATAATTCAATTTCTCCCGAAAAAACAAATTTTGCAGGACCGCTTAAAAAAACATCCGTAAATACATCATCTTTTTTATTAAAACTTACTTCGAGTTCACCACCCAGGGCTTTTACTTTAATGGTTTTGTCCGGCAAATTAAATTTTTGACTATAGGCTATTGCCGAAGCTACTGCACCGGTACCGCAGGCAAGTGTTTCGTTTTCTACTCCCCGCTCCTAAGTGCGTATTTTTATTCCGTCATTACTAATTTGTACAAAGTTTACATTGGTTCCTTCTTTCCTGTATTTATCGCTAAACCGAATCTCTTTACCTTTTGCATAAACATCTAATCGAAAAATATCATTGTCAAATTCTACATGATGTGGGACACCGGTATTTATAAAAAAAGTATCTTCATTTTGTTTAATTTCCAAAACATTGCTCATTTTTAGTTTTACATTACCGGATACATCAATAAATGCTTCGTGTAAACCATCTCCTGCAAGAAAACGGGTATGTTCCGATATAATACCGAGACGTTTTGCAAAAGCAACAATACACCTGCCACCATTACCACACATGGCTCCGTTACTTCCATCCGAATTGTAATAATCCATTTCAAAATCATACTTTTCATGAGCATTTAACAACATTAAGCCATCCGCACCAATGCCAAAATGGCGGTCGCATAAAAATTTAATCGCTTCTGGCTTCAAATCTTTAATCTGCTGTTCACGATTATCAATTAGGATAAAATCATTTCCCGCACCTTGATATTTTACAAATTTCAGTTTCATTATTAATGTTAAATTTAGTTAATTGCTTGTATTAAATTTCCTGATTGCTTTACTTTACATTGCAAAAATAATAATCTACCTTTAATAAATTGATAAAATACATTCAAAATGAAAATAAAAAGACTATTTTTAAACTTATCTGTCTCTTTGCTTATTGGTTTTATATCCATTGTTCTTTACCACAATTTTGTAATCAAAGAACTTATCACAAAACAGCAAAACCATAATATTCAAATCCCGAATTATAGCAAAACAGTTAGTAACTTTGCTCCTATTGAAAGCATTGATTTTACTGAAGCGGCAGGAAAAGCTGTGCATTCGGTAGTACATATAAAAACAGTGTATGTTGAAGAAAATCAAAATCCGATGTATGAATTCTTTTTCGGACGCTCACCATCTCAAGCATATATGGCTTCGGGTTCTGGAGTAATTATTTCTTCCGACGGATATATTGTTACCAATAATCATGTGATTGACCAATCCAATCAGATTGAAGTGGTTTTAAATGATAAGCGAAGCTTTAAAGCAAAAATAATCGGTGTTGACCCGAACACTGATTTAGCTTTGTTAAAGATTGATGCCAATAATTTAATAAATATTCCTTTTGGCGATTCGGATAAACTAAAAATTGGTGAATGGGTTCTTGCAATAGGCAATCCATTTAATTTAACATCTACGGTAACAGCCGGAATTGTGAGTGCAAAAGCCCGGAATATTAATGTAAATAACAGAAGCTCTTATTCAATCGAATCATTTATCCAAACCGATGCTGCGGTTAATCCCGGCAATAGTGGCGGCGCTTTGGTAAATACCAAAGGAAAACTGGTTGGCATTAATACGGCAATATTCTCAAAAACAGGTTCATACTCCGGCTATTCCTTTGCCATTCCTGCAAGTATTGTGCAAAAAGTAGTAAGCGATTTAATGGAGTACGGTGTGGTACAACGTGCTTTAATGGGGGTTAGTCTTTTAAATATAGATGCAAATGTGGCACAACAACTAGGCATTGATAAGATTGAAGGAGTATTTGTAAGTGGACTTAAAGAAAATAGTGCAGCACTTAAAGCAGGTATTCGTAAAGGAGATATTATTTTAAAAATCAATAATGTAGCAATAAATAAAATTTCTGAATTTCAGGAACAACTAAGCCGTTATCGCCCCGGAGATAAGGTTTCGGTTACTGTTAAAAGAAAGGGAAATCTTGTAAAATATGATGTTGTTCTTCAAAATCAAAGAGGAACGACCAAACCTATTGAAACTGACCTTGAAACAGTGCTTGGTGCACATTTTGAACCACTTAATCGGACAGAAAAAGATTATTTCGGTATTGATTTTGGAGTAAAAATTACTGAGTTATATCCCGGCAAATTAATGAAAGCAGGGGTTCGCGAAGGCTATATTATTTTGTATATTAATAAGGTGAAAATAAATTCTGTTGATGATATTGAAACCGTATTGAAAAATGCAAAGGGAGGTGTTTTTCTAAAAGGTGTATATCCAAATGGTCTTATTGAGTATTATGCTTTTGGCATTGAATAAGTAATCAATATATTAGAATGCATTATCTTTAAAAATAATACATTTATGTAAATATTTATGCCATTTATGTAATTTGTTCTTTATTTTTTAAAAATATAATGATATTGCATATAATATTAGTTTTGATTTATTAATTCAACTACCAATAAACTATTCAGGGCGCATGAGACAATTAAAAATCACTAAATCAATTACCAACAGAGAAAGTGCATCATTAGATAAATATTTACAGGAAATTGGGAAAGAAGAACTTATTACGGCAGAAGAAGAGGTAGAACTGGCTCAAAGAATTAAAAAAGGAGATCAAACTGCATTGGAACGTTTAACCAAAGCCAATCTTCGTTTTGTAGTTTCAGTGGCAAAGCAGTATCAAAATCAAGGTTTAACTTTACCGGATTTAATTAACGAAGGAAACATCGGTTTAATAAAAGCTGCTGAAAAATTTGATGAAACAAGAGGTTTTAAATTTATTTCTTATGCAGTTTGGTGGATTCGCCAATCTATTCTGCAAGCACTTGCCGAACAGTCAAGAATTATACGTTTGCCCTTAAATCAGGTAGGTTCGCTAAATCGTTTAAATAAAGCTTTTTCGCAATTTGAGCAAAAATATGAGCGAATACCAACTCCTCAAGAATTGGCAAAAATATTAGAATTACCCAGCGATAAAGTTACTCAGGCAATCAGAATTTCCGGAAAACACATATCGGTAGATGCGCCTTTTGTTGACGGTGAGGAAAACAGTTTGTTAGATGTACTTTCCAATAATGATTCGCCAAAAGCCGATAATACATTAATTAAAGAATCACTTAATCAAGAAATTGAGCGTGCTTTATCTACACTGACAATTCGAGAGAAAGATATTATAAAACATTTTTTTGGTATTAATTGTCAGGAATTATCTCTTGAAGAAATTGGCGAAAAATTTGGTCTGACACGAGAACGTGTTCGACAAATTAAAGAAAAAGCCATAAAACGACTACGACAAAAATCAAAAAGCAAATTATTGAAAACTTATCTCGGATAATTTGTGCAATATTTCTTAAAATAGTTTTTCCTGAACTATGTGAAAGCTTCCTTTATTAAAAGGAGGCTTTTTTTATTTGCCCCCCCTCTTACAATAACGCAAAAACTATAAAAAACAATAAAAATCAAACGAACCCCTATAAAATAAGGGGCGTATATTGAAAAAACATATATTTTTCTTGCATGACCCCTAAAAAAAATATATATTTGCCTCGTCAAACATTATTTCATTAACCAACAATAAAAAATTATGAAAAGAATTCGAACAAAAATTGTTTTAACGGCAGGATTAACTTTTGGGGCAAGTTTTAATTTATTTGCTGATGTTATTGCATCAAAAGATATCCCTGTAGATTCCGGAGCTACTGCATGGATGCTTACCTCAACCGCCTTAGTATTATTAATGGTTCCGGGTTTAGCTATGTTTTATGGCGGATTAGTACGTGCTAAAAATGTATTGGGTACCATGATGCATACATTTGTAGCTATGGGGATAATGACGATATTGTGGGTGGCAGTAGGCTACAGTATGTCATTTGGTTCTAATGTACTTGGCGGTTGGTTTGGTTGGAACTGGGATTACTTTTTTTTGAAAGGAATTGACGATAAGATTATGGAAGCAGGTGTGCCTGAATATGTGTTCTCC
>JAKIUH010000282.1 GCA_021647685.1 Bacteroidales bacterium | reverse complement strand
GGATTATTCATATCCCAATTAACCCACCCTTCAGTATTACTAATTTTATAGATAGCGTCGTAATAGTATTTTCCCGGATTTATTTCTGAAAATTCTTTTACTCCACCAGAAGATGTTACACCAATTAGAATTGCATTTGCACTATTAATAAAGTCATCATAATTATCATATATTTTAATTTCTGTTCCATTCTGGAATTCTCCTGTACTACGCTGTGTTGTTATCCTTAAAGATGGATTGAGGATTGTAACATTTTGGCTATATGTATCCGTATTATCACCATATATGGCTGTTAATTCTATCGAATAAGAACCAGCTTCATGGTAAGTATATTTTAAATCTTTTGTTGTTTCAAACATTCCATGACCATCTTGCCAAATATAACTTTCTGCATTAGTAGAAAGGTTTGTAGCCTCAAATTCTTGCCCTACATATATCGTTGAGGAAAAAATTTGAAAAGATGCAATTGGTACGATATTTTTATCACAACCGAATAAGAAAATAGCAATAAAGCCAATTAAAAAAAAAACGTTTTTCATAACAATTTGTTTTTAACTTCAATTCCCCAAAAGCAGATTAAACATATATAATAAAAAAAGCGTGGGAACTGTAACTTATCCGCCATAGAGGTATCGCCAAACACCCACGAGAACAAATAAGTACAGCCCACGCATAGCGTGAGCATTACACTTATTTCTTGTTCTCGTTAAAAAAAATGGCGATTTTCTAAGGCAAGAAAATAAGCTAAACGCTTTTATATTTTTTGCTAATATTAATTACATAATTTTTGCTTTATCATTTATTACAAAATTATTAAATTTATAAGCTAATTAAAAATTTATTTATAAGTTTTATAAGCCTTATTGTATAGTGTTAGTAAAATATATTTTCCTATATTTTAATTTTTAATTTATCAATAACTTCTTGCGTTGCATATAATTTATAAATACCATTTTCTGTTCTATCCCAAGCTATTTTATCTTTAGCATCTAATAATGACATAAAATTCTCTAATTGCGCATCGTTTACATTACCAATATATTGATATTTTTTGCCACTTAAAATTATTGATGTAAAATGCCAATCTGTTCTTTGTCTGTATTCTTCTATCGAAAACATATTTCTTAATATAGGGTTTACTATTTCAGGTTGATTTTTACGATACATTGTATTTTTTTGCAGAACATTATTATCGTTGCAATACATTGTATTTGCATCTATTTGCGTAACATTATTAATGTTTCGATACATTGTATTTACATTGTATTTCGTAACATTATTAACGTTTTGTTGGCGGTGGCTTTTTACCCTGCAAGTTGATGAACAAAATTTTGCATGTGATTTGTGTGCAATAAATTCTCTCCCGCAAAAAAAGCATGTTTTTTGATAAGTTGCTATCATATCTTTTAATTTTAAAGTTGGATAAATACTTTTTTCGGGTAGATTTTTATCAAAAATATTTATTCTTTCTTAAAGCGCAAAAAAAATTTATGGTATTTAACTGCTTATTTATCAATTAAATGTATTTCTGTGTGTTGTAAAACCCTGACAGGTAGGTTGTTATGTTTTTGTCGTGATTTTCATTATAGTTTAGCCGAAAAATAGAAATTAAGGTTATTTTTTTTGTAATTTCTTGATAATTAGGCAAAAGGTAAATTGTTGCCAAGTTTATAACAAAAGAGGCTAATTATTTTATGCTTTCTTCTACAATCCTAATTTCCTCACCGGTAAGTTCGTAGAGTTTATATACCATTTGGTCTATTTCTTTATCGGTTTTAGATATTTCTGTTTGTAGTAAGTTTATTTCGGTTTTGTAGGTGTTAAAATATTCTTCCCATTCGTCTTGTTAGATAAATGAAAGTTTTATTTTTTTCTTTTTTAGTTCTGCTACAAATGTTTTAAAAACGTAAAATGAATATATAAGCCGATAAATAAACTGTTTCTACTATTTTTTAAAAATTTCATCTAAATTTAAAGAAAAAGTATTTTTATCTTTTTTATTGGTAAGGTGTTTAAACCATAGCTCTGCATCATTTGTTTCATTCTCTTCTAAACCATAAAGTTTATTAATGTCAATAGCAAAAAAACGTTCTGCAATAGTGCTTAATTGAGTAGTACTAACATCTTTAATGCTTAATTTCTTTGTTAATATAAAATAAAGTACTTTTAAAAAAGCCTTTGCCAAAGAGTAATACAGACTAATACCTTTTACTCGTTCGGTAATAATCGTTTCGTAATAAAGTCTTTGTTTTTCCAGTTCCTGAAATAGTTGTTTTTCTGTTAAAATATCTTCACGTTCATTATCTTCAAAAAAGTATGTGATAGGAACATCTAATATATTGGCAATCTTTTGTAATGCCGATATTTTAAAATCGTTAGTTTTTAACATCTTAGAAAAGCCTGGCTGTGTAATATTTAATTCTTTTGCCAAACTTTCTATTGTTAATCCTTTGCTTTTGTATAAGTGTCGGATTTTTTCTGAAATTTCCATTTTTGCTAAAGTTACAATAACGTATATGATAATATTATAAAATATAACTAAAAGTTTTGTAAATATAAACAATAGTTATATTTTTGCATTGATTTTTAAATTAAAAGTCTGTTAAAAATGAAGAATGTTAAAAATAGTTATTTAAATCGAATGCAGCAAATTTACCACAATTTGTCTTACCAAGAGCGATTAAGAAGAAGGCGTGAAATCACTTCACTGTGCGGAATTTCTACCTATGTGTTTTATAATTGGTTGAGGGGCACTACACCGATACCACCATTGGCAGTACCTGTTGTTGCGGAAGTATTTAATGTTGAAGAAGAAGTGGTTTAAGAACTTAGTTATTAAGGATGATGCGGAAAAAAGGTTCAAATAATATACGTGATGGTGATTTTTTATTAAAAAAAATCAAAACTACCCGAATTTTTTTGATTTTTTTAATTAAAATTTATAACAATGAAAAATTTAATCAAAATAGAATTAATTGATAGTAAAGAAATTAAGGAATTACTGCGAAAGATAAATGAAATAAAAAAATATCCCGATTTTCCGTATATAAGTGCGAAAAAACTTGCAGAAATAACCGGACTTTCTGAGAGAACGCTCTCAGAAAATGCCAAAAGAGGTGCGTACAGAAAATATAAATTTAATCGACTGGATATGTATCATTTAGATGAGGTACGAAATTACATTGAGCAAGGCGTTGTTAAATTTTATGGTAATTAATATCATGTTTTATATTCCTAAAAATCAAAGGATTATTATACTTCCACAGCGTATTGACGAGCAAGGGAGAGTTATTTTTTATGTAATTTTTAAAAAAACAAAAAAGATATGGTATTATGACCAATATAGATACGATAAAAGGCATTGATATAAAGACAGTAATATCAAAAGAAACGAATTTGAATTTCAGAAAAAACACCCTTGAGTACTGCCCTTTTTGTCAATCCGGCAATCACGGCAAAGGCAGTACATCAGCATTTAGTGTGCATCCAGGAAAAAATATTTTTCACTGTTTTTCTTGCGAAAAAAAAGGTGGAGTAATTGAGTTTGTAAGGCAATATAAGGGGTTGGAAAATGGCGAGGCAATCAAGTATCTGGCAAATAATTTTGGAAATATACCAGCTTATGTACTGGAGAAAAAGCCTAAAACTGATTTAGAAAAAAAGATTTTTGCCATAAATAATAATAATAAAACAAAAGCAGAAAAATATCTAAATGATAGAGGTATAAATACAAATAAATTGCCTGCAAATAGTTTTTCTTATGATAGATATACAGATGCAGTTGTCTTCATTGATGATAAACGACAACTAATTAATAAGCGATTTATTGCGCCGGAACAAGGGCAACCCAAAGCTATTTTTGAAAAAGGGAGCATTATCAAAAATGCTTTATATACAAGACTTTATGATGATAATAAAGAAACGGTCTATATAGTTGAGGGAGTAATTAACTCATTATCTTTAACGGGCTATTCAAGTATTGCTATTTTTACATCTTCTAATTCAGCTGATGATGTGGGTATTTTTGCAAAATTTTTGCAAAATAAAAATGTAGTGCTCGCATTTGATAATGATGAGGCGGGGAAAAAGTGTAGTGAATATTATCAAGAGTTTATTATTAATCAAATAAACGTAAAAAGCCTGTCAGTTCTATTATTACCTGAGCACAAGGATATTAACGATTTGCTAAAAGAAAAAAAACTGAGTAAATTTCTTAAAGATACCGATAATTATGAGTACATAAAGGCAGATTTGCTGAATATCCCATTAAAGAAGAATGACCGGAGTATATCGGAACATTTTTTTATTAAGTATAGCTGCTATTATATAACTGAACAGAGGCGTGGATACCAAATAGAAATAGATATTTCCGATTGTATTTTTGAATTTCTTTATCGTCTTACCGATAATGAGGGGACAAGATTAATCAAAATCCAACAAACCCAAATTAAAGGTGAGAACAGGATAAAGTTGCTTGAACTAACCTCTGAGCAACTAAAGAAGGATAAATTTGAAGTTGAATTGTCCAAGCACGGGTTTTCCTTTTATGGAAAAAAATACCACTTAGACAGAATACGCACGCATTTGCAGCATCAAGAGAAGACAGCAAATGCAATTCAAACATTTGGGCATCAGTTAGAAAGCAATATTTTTGCGTTTTCAAACTGTATAATTACCGAAGACAACAAAGTTCTTTATCCAAATTCTTTAGGTATGATTGAGGATAAAGGTACAACTTATTATTTGCCAACAGCATCTTTGGCTAACCAACTTAAATTTGCTGAACTCAAATCATTTAGTTATAAAGAAGGGAATATTAATTTCTCAGATTTTGCCAAATTATTTGTTTCTGCTTATCCTATTGGAGGCAGTGTTGGCATTCAATTTTATTTATTAGCTTTATTTAGAGATGTTGTTTTTAGTTCGTTAGATTTTTTCCCTTATTTGTATCTTTATGGAGAGGCAGGAGGTGGAAAAACTTCATTCGTGGATTTATTACTTGGGTTATTCGGTGATGCGAGCAAAGGATATGGTTTGAAGAATATATCACAAGCAGGATTATCAAGAATTGCAGCACAAAAGCGAAACACTATGACCTACTATAAAGAATACAGTAAAGAAGTGCCCGGTTATGTTGAAGATTATTTGAAAACTGGTTACGATGGACAAAGCCGAACAATTAGTGCTAAAAGTGTAAGCAAAGAAACTATATCATTTAATGTTGAAAGTGCCGGAATTATCGACAGTAATTTTCTCCCAACCAACGAGACAGCAGTTTTTACAAGGATGGTTATATTAGATTTTGAAGACACTAATTTTACAGAAATGCAAACAAAAGCGTATGAAGATTTAAAAGAACAAGAAAAACAAGGATTAGCTCAGATAACGAAAGAAGTGTTAAACCACAGGGCTTTTTTTGTAGATAACTTTAAAGATGTATATTTCTCCACTCTTGATTACTTAAAAAAACGAAAACAATTAAAGCAAAAATTTACGCACGAAAGAACAATTAAGCATATTGCACTGTTCTTAACACCTTATTTTATTCTATCAGAAAAATTAAAATTTCCTTTTAATTCAGAAAGTTTGGAAGATACAATAATTGTTCATGCAGAAGCACAAGAAGAAAAGTTGCACGCTTTCAAATCGACAAATATTTTTTGGCAGGGATTGGAAACCGCCAAAAAAGAGCATAAGTTCGTAGAGTTCAATGGGCATAATTTATCTCAAGCCCATTACTATAAAAAAATGCTGACTGCCAATACCGGAGAAATCTACATAAAAACAAAGCATTTGAATTATGCTATATCCTTGTACGCAAAGTATTGCAAGTCAATAGGTTTAGATAATAAGACAATCGACAGCTATACTGAACTAAAAAGTAAACTGCTTTCAAAAGGTTATGAGCCTTTTCAACAACCAGAGGATAATTCAAAAAAGAGAAAAGGCTGTAATATCCACCTTTTTGGTTACTCGTATAAATTTTTATTTTCATTAGAAAAAAATAAAGAAGGTA
>JAKIUH010000281.1 GCA_021647685.1 Bacteroidales bacterium | reverse complement strand
ACAACCGTTGTATCTTTGGTTTCAATAATTTTGTTTTGGCTGTATTTAGGGTATTGGACTTATAAAAAGAGAAATGCAAATATCCCAAAGCATTCCTAAAACGATTAAAATATGACAAAAGATTTAAAAAATATTTTGGATAATTGGGTAAACAAATACACTGCAGAACTCTTAGCTCATACTATTTATAAAATTTCAGATGTTGAAAATGCAAAAGATCTGGTGCAAGACACCTTTCTTGCAGCATCGAAAAACATTCATACTTTTAAATACAAAAGTGCTCCCAAAACATGGTTGTTTTCAATTTTAAATAATAAAATTTCAGATTATTATAGAACAAAGTATCAACAAGATAAAAAGGTAAATATAGAAATTTCAATGTTTTTTACAGAAAATGGAAATTGGATTAATGAAAAACAACCACATGTTTGGCAAAACTCAGAAAAAAATATATTGGATGATTTAAAGTTTGTTGAAATAATGAATTATTGTCTGGACAATTTGCCGTATAAATTCAATACACTTATTAAAATGAAATATTATTCAGACAAAAAACCTAAAGAAATATGTCAGGAATTGGAAATTAACCCGACTAATATGTGGCAGATAATGCATAGAGCAAAACTTAAACTACGTGAATGTATTGAAAATGGCTGGTTTAAAAATAATTAAAAGAACAAAAAAAGTAATTCACCTCTTATTTTTATCTTGTTTAAAAGCAACAGAGCTTATTGAAAAAAAATCTTTGTTAAACTTAATACACAAGAAAAAATAAAACTCACACTACATAAATCAATGTGTAAAGCATGTCGTTTATACGATAAGCAAAGTCAATTAATTGACGATGCCCTTAAAACACAAATACCCTATAATTTTAATATCAACATCGAAGAATTAAAAGCAAATATTAAAAATAAACTTTCGGAAAAATAACAGCCATCATATACAATAACACACTTTTATCAACAATATATGTATTTAAACAATCCTAATTATAGCTTTTATAAAATACAATTATTCATATTTCTGTTCTTTAATCAATAATTTTTCTCAATATTATTTGTCAGGTTTTAAAATATTCTCCGACTACAATAAATGAAACTCTAATAACAATAAATCAACTATGACATTAAAAAAAGTATTAACCACGATAATTAACAAATCAATCATTAAAGATGCTTTGCTTGTTTCATTGGTAGTAGGAAGTATTTTAAATATTGTAAATCAAGGTGATTTACTATTCCGTTTAGAATTTTCAAAAATTTCTATCCCCAAATTAATACTCACCTTTATCGTTCCTTATCTGGTATCTACCTATGCATCTGTAAAAACAAAATTAAGTTTTAATCCGGAGGAAGAATGTAAGAACTCTCAATCCTGATATTCATTTAATAAATTAAATATGAAAGCCTCAGATTTATTCATCAAAGCATTAGAAAACGAAGGAGTAGAATATATTTTCGGAATTCCGGGAGAAGAAAATCTTGATTTTTTAGATTCCTTGAGAAACTCTGATATAAAATTAATTCTAAATCGTCACGAACAAGCTGCCGGATTTATGGCAGCTACTTATGGAAGATTAACCGGAAAACCGGGCGTTTGTTTATCAACCTTAGGTCCCGGAGCAACTAATTTTACTACTCCGGCAGCTTATGCTCAACTTGGCGCCATGCCCATGTTAATGATTACCGGACAAAAACCAATAAAAAAATCAAAACAAGGCAGGTTTCAAATTGTAAATATTGTTGATTTACTGCGACCCATAACAAAATATACCCGGCAAGTTGTAAATGGAAACAACATTCCATCGATGGTTCGAGAAGCTTTTAGGCTGGCAAGCGAAGAACGTCCCGGTGCCGTACATATAGAATTATCTGAAGATATTGCAGCAGAAGATTGTACGAACCGGATTTTTGAGGTGGTTAATTATAGAAGAGCCACTGCCTGCGAATTGGCAATAAATGAAGCTGCCAAAATGATTGAAAACGCCAAAATGCCATTACTCTTAATTGGAGCAGGAGCAAATCGTAAAAGAACAAGTAAAGCATTAACAAATTTTATTGAGCAAACAGGTATTCCGTTTTTTAATACCCAAATGGGTAAAGGAGTTGTAGATGAACGTAATCCGCAATTTATGGGA
This sequence comes from Bacteroidales bacterium, assembly GCA_021647685.1. Taxonomy (GTDB): domain Bacteria; phylum Bacteroidota; class Bacteroidia; order Bacteroidales; family NBLH01; genus NBLH01. The sequence continues at coordinate 3,877 of JAKIUH010000281.1, read as the reverse complement.
ACTGCGGCTTTGTCTGACCATGATTTTTTACACTGTGCTATAAATAGAGCAGATTTAATTATTAATGTCGGACATGATGTGATCGAAAAACCTCCTTTTTTTATGGAAGAAGGAAAAACAAAAGTAATACACATTAACTTTTTCCCGGCTCAGATTGATGATGTTTATTTTCCTCAGCTAAATGTAATTGGAGATATTGCCAATTCAGTAGAGCATATTACTACACTTGTAAATGATAAAAGCAATTGGGATTTATCCTACTTTAAAAAAATAAAAAAAGAAGTTGAAAGTCATTTAAGCAAATATTCAGAAGATAACAGATTTCCTATACTGCCTCAGCGTCTGGTTCATATAATAAGAGAGGAGCTTCCTGATAACGGAATTGTAACACTTGATAATGGCATTTATAAAATATGGTTTGCCCGGAACTACAAATGCTATCAGCCCAATACCTTATTATTAGACAATGCCTTGGCAACTATGGGTGCCGGCTTACCTTCGGCAATAGCGGCTAAATTAATTTACCCCGAAAAAAAAGTTATTTCGGTTTCCGGAGATGGGGGTTTTATGATGAATTCACAAGAATTGGAAACTGCTGTAAGGTTAAAACTAGACTTAGTTGTTATCATACTAAACGACAGCTCATACGGAATGATTAAATGGAAACAAGAAGGACTGGGATTTAAAAATTTTGGCTTAGATTATAAAAATCCTGATTTTATAAAGTATGCAGAAAGTTATGGAGCTACAGGTCATCGCCCCACATCCGATAATAATTTCAGGAAACTTTTAAATAAATGTTTAAATGCTAAGGGTGTTCATGTTATTGATTTGCCGGTTGATTACTCCCTAAATCATGCAATATTAAATATCCTTTTAAAAGAAAAAACGTGTATATTGTAACAACAAACAGCTTGCAATGTATTGGTATTAATACGAAGAATCAATTCTATACATTATAAATTAATTAAATTTTAAAATTATGTTAAAAGTTACTTCGCCCTATGACCAAAGTTTAATTAAAGAAATTCCTTTGGCAACAAAAGAAGATATAGAAAAAGCACTGGATACAGCTTACAGTTTATTTGAAGACCAATCAAAATGGATTCCGGCTCATGAGCGTATTGCAATTTTAGAACGTACAGCCCAAATTATGCATTCACGTATTGAAGAACTAACAAAAATTGCTGCAAGAGAAGGAGGAAAACCGTACACCGATAGCAAAGTTGAGGTATTAAGAGCCATTAACGGTGTAAAGCTTGCTGCCGAATATATTGGACAAATAAAAGGAGAACAAATTCCTATGGGGCTAACTAAGGCATCTGAAAACAGAATTGCATTCACCACACGAGAACCCATTGGAATAGTTGTTTCAATCAGTGCATTTAATCACCCGCTTAATTTAACTGTTCATCAAACGGTTACTGCAATAGCAGCCGGCTGTCCGGTTATTATCAAACCGGCATCATCCACTCCTTTATCTGCTTTAAATTTTGCAGATATACTAAAAGAAGCAGGCTTACCCATGGGTTGGTGTCAGGTTACTGTTTGCAAAAATGATGTAGCCGAAAACTTGGTTACCGATAAAAGAGTAAACTATTTTTCATTTATTGGCTCATCAAAAGTAGGTTGGTATTTACGCTCTAAACTTTCACCCGGAACACGTTGTGCTCTTGAACATGGAGGAGCTGCTCCGGTAATTGTAGAGAAAGATGCTGATTTTACAGAGATGATTCCTGCTTTGCTAAAAGGAGGTTTTTATCATGCAGGTCAAGTTTGTGTTTCGGTACAAAAAGTATTTGTACACAAAGATATCTGTGATAAATTTTCCTCACTTTTTGCCAAAAAGGCAAGCAAGTTAATTGTTGGCAATCAAATGGATGAAAAAACAGAAGTAGGTCCTTTAATTTCACCAACAGAAGTTGATCGCGTTGAACAATGGGTAAATGAAGCCGTTAATAAAGGAGCTAAATTATTAACAGGAGGAAAACGAATATCTGATACTTGTTATGAACCAACCGTATTGCTGAATCCACCGGCTGAGGCTAAAGTTTCTACTCTGGAGATTTTTGGTCCTGTTGTATGTATTTACTCATATTCCGATAGAGAACAAGCAATTCAGGCAGCCAATAGTTTGGATGTGCATTTTCAAGCAGCAGTTTTTACCCGGAATATAGATATCGCACTTGACACTGTAAAAAAATTAAACGCTACTGCCGTGATAGTAAATGATCACACTGCTTTCCGTGTTGATTGGATGCCTTTTGGAGGAAGAGACACTTCAGGTATTGGAATGGGTGGCATTCCTTATTCTATTCATGAAATGACCAGAGAAAAGCTTATGGTTATAAAAAGTTCTGTGCTATAAACAAACATGAACTGTTAAATTTCAAACAAATAGTAAAATAAAAAATGAAAAATGAAAGCAAGAAGAACCTTTATCCTTTTATCAGTTCTTATTACAGGTATATCTCTTTACTGGACCCCGGTTTGGTGGTTTATGGTTTTGTTTGGTCCATTAATTATTATAGGATATGCAGATATTTTACAAAAAAAACAGACAATTCGCAGAAATTTTCCGGTAATTGGAAACATCAGATATATGCTGGAAAAAATTCGACCTGAAATTATGCAATATTTTGTAGAAACCGACCTGGATGGCAGACCCATAAATCGAATTTTTAGAAGTTTAATATATGAAAGAGCAAAGAATGTAAACGATACAACACCATTTGGTACTCAATACGATGTTTACAGAATAGGTTATGAGTTTATGACACATTCAATTTATGCAAAGAGTGTTGACACTTATGATATATCACCACGCGTTCATGTTGGAGGAAAAGACTGCAAAAAACCTTATTCTGCTAGCATTTTGAATATTTCGGCAATGAGTTTTGGTTCATTAAGTCAAAATGCAATTCTTGCATTAAACGGAGGAGCAAAAGCCGGTAATTTTGCACACAATACCGGAGAAGGAGGTATTAGTCCATACCATTTACAACATGGTGGAGATTTAATTTGGCAAATAGGTACAGGATATTTTGGTTGTCGTGATAATCAAGGAAATTTTGATCCGGAACTTTTTAAAGAAAAATCAAATCTTGAAAATGTCAAAATGATTGAAATAAAACTTTCGCAAGGAGCAAAACCGGGACACGGAGGAATATTACCCGCAAAAAAGAATACTCCAGAAATAGCAGCCATACGAAATGTAGAAGCAGCCAAGGCAGTTATTTCTCCACCCGCACATACCGCCTTCTCAAACCCTGATGAAATGATGCATTTTATAAAACAGCTAAGAGAGTTATCAAATGAAAAACCTATTGGTTTTAAACTTTGTGTTGGGAGTAAAACTGAATTTATTTCAATTTGCAAAGCAATGATTGCAACAGATATCCGACCTGATTTTATTACCGTTGATAGTGCTGATGGCGGTACGGGCGCAGCTCCTTTGCCGTTAATTGATGATATGGGTTTACGACGTTTTCTGGTATTTGTATCGCAAATAGGATATAGTCATTACAAAGAGACTTTTATATTTTGAACGGAGGTCTTTCGTTGATAGACAGCAAGTCACATTTGCCACTGTAATACCAACTCAAGCGCGTATTGCTGGCAAAAATCGACAGTAGTGAATTGAAACCGGGCGATATTTTCCCAACAGAGCAACAAATCCAAGAAACCTATCAAGTCAGTCGGACAACGGTTCGTCAGGCATTGAGTGAATTGGAAGATGAAGGCAAAATCACACGACATCGTGGCAGGGGAACATTTGTTACCAAGCCGAAGGTGAGCCACAGTGCAGAGCAATATCCCAATTTAGCAGACAATATGTCTAAGCAGGGCTTAACGCCGGGCTGGAAAGTTCTCTTGG
>JAKIUH010000280.1 GCA_021647685.1 Bacteroidales bacterium | reverse complement strand
CACCGAGAATAACAACATCTACCATTCCGGCAAAATTTCCTTTGCTGTGATAGTTGTAACTCGTAAACGGACTTGTCCAAGTGTGGTTCGGGTTTTCTCGCATTGAGCGAATGCCTTCCAAGTCAAATGTTTGTCCGTCAAGTATATACTCTATCAGACCTTCCTCAAGCATTTCTACAAGATATTTGTTGCTTCCGCCTCTTGCAAAACGTGCTTTTATGCCTTTTTTACGCATAATATCGCCGAAATATTTACTTACGGCAAGCGATGTTCCTCCTGCACCGGTTTGAAAGGAAAAACCGTCTTTAATAATTCCTGTTGCTTCGCAAAATTTTGCGGTCATTTCGGCAAGTAAAAGTCTGTCGGGACTTTTTGTAATTTGCGTTGTGCCGGAAACAATTTTATCAGGGTCGCCGGCTTTATCGACTTTTACGACATAATCTACATAATTGCCTTGTATTTGCCAAGGAACGCAGGGAAAAGGGATTAAATTATCGGTTACGACAATAACTTTATCGGCATATTGCGAATCGGCAAGGGCAAAACCGAGCAGTCCGCTTGCCGATGCTCCGGTAAGTCCGTTTGCATTACCGAAAGGATCTGCCGTGCCGGCAGCTATTATCGCAATGTCAATTTTTACTTCGCCGTCTTGCACGGCTTGGTATCTTCCTCCGTGAGAACGCAAAATTGCCGTTCCTTTCATTTTGCCTTCTGAACAAAAGCGTCCTAATGCTCCGTTCATGCTTCCTTCTATCCGGTTAATGGTACCATCTTCAAGATATTGAATTAAATGCTCGTGGCAAGGAAAGGATGCCGAAGGAAACCAGCGTAAATCTTTTACACCCAACTCTTTGGCAATATCAAAGATTTGATTGGCAATTAAATCGCCGTTTCTGAAATGATGATGGGTAGAAATGGTCATTCCGTCGCGTAAACCTGCTTTGATTAATGCTTCTTTAAGACTTGCAACTTTTTTGTTTCCGTCTAAAGGATAATCTACATTCGACGGAATTTTTGGTGCATGTTTAAACCCTTCGGGTTTATATTTATTCACTCCTTGAAAAGGAATTTGTTTTTCACCATTTACTTCTGTGGGGACAAGTCGTCCTATTGCGTTTTTTACTAAGTTCATATTTTTTTGAATTGATTTTATAATATTAATTCCTCAAAAGCCAATCTTTTTCAATCAAGCCTAACTCAATGGCTAAATTAATGGTCGTTTCTGCCCGCTTTACTACAGGCGGGTCAATCATTTTTGTTCCAAGCGATACTACGCCAAGTCCTTTGGCTTTGGCATCTTCAAAAGCACGAATAATTTTCTGTGCCTTTTCTATTTGAGTAGGCTCAGGAGCAAAATTTTCGTGAATTACGGCAATTTGTCGCGGATGAATGCAGCCCATACCTTCAAAACCTAGTGCTTTTGATTTTTTAACATTTTCAGCCAAAGCTTCCATATCCGAAACATCGGAAAATACTGAATCAATAGGTTGAATGCCGGCAGCTTTACAAGCATTGACTAATCGTGTGCGTGCATAAAATGATTCAATACCTTCATTGGTACGCTGTACACCCAAATCGGCAGTGAAGTCTTCCAAGCCAATAGCCATTGCAACCACATTGTCGCTTGCCGATGCAATTTCAAATGCTTTTTCAACACCCAAAGCACTTTCAATGATGGGCATAAAATATATTTTATGTTGTGCTCCTGTTTTTTTTCTGATTTGTGCAATGCGTACTTCTACTTGATGAATTTGGTCGGCACTTTCGCATTTAGGAATGAGCAACAGATTTACATGGTGCGGAACAACAAATTCCAAATCGTCTAATCCACGTGGTAACTGATTGATACGCACCATACGCTCGGCTCCGTAAAAATTTACTGCTCTAAGTGCGTTGCGAACCAAATAGCGTGCTTCTTCTTTTTTATCAGGAGCAACTGCATCTTCCAAATCAAGAATGATTCCGTTGGGTTGATGAATGCCTGCATTTATCATCATGCTGGGTGTGTTTCCGGGCAGGTATAAGCGCGAAAAGCGAAATTGTTCTTTTGACGATTCTGTAGTATTTTCCGGAATAATTTCAGGGAGATACTCTTTATCTGTTTCAATTAACTGTTTAACAGCTGCTTCAATACGTGCAGATATTATAAAATCTAATGCACCGCGGTCTTCTAATTCCAAAACAGCATGTTCAATATTAAAAAACCGTAATACATCGGTACATAATTTTTCAATAGATTTACCAAATAATGCTTTTACTTTGCTCTTAATCGATAATTGAATACCTCCGCTATCCTTTAATTCAAGGCTGACTTGGCAATCAGAACGGACTTTTGCTCCAAGATTTCCAACCGTTATTTTTTTATTGATTATACTCATATTTAATGCTTAAGTTTGGTTTATAAATACCCAACAAATTTACTAAGCTTTGAGCAATTTAACGGCAAAAAAAACTGTTATTTAACATTTACCTGAAATCCGCAACTATCTTCTATTGCATAGTCAAAATCGCACATTATTCTTGGGAGTGCTTATTTTAATACTATGTCTGAGAGTCTTAAAACTGCACTACACCAATACTAAGGTACATCTGCCATTGGTCGGATAATTATTTGATTTTTCGCAACGAACATAGCTGTGAATTTAAGCAAATATAAAAGTTAAGAGAATAAATCTGTTGCTGATTTTTTCCATGTGATATTAAATGTTGTTTGTTCATCTCCGTTTGAACGCATCGGTAACAATTGGTTTTCACGGACGAAAATAACCAGTGCACCTTCCGGCTTAAAGTACTTTGAGAGTGCCGTGATTATTGCCCTGTTATAATCATCAGGATATACTGTTTTACATTCAATTGATGCTTTGTTAGCTCCTTCATCAAATGCCGTAAGTGTATACTTCCCCACTTCGCCGCCTCGATGATGCTCATGCTGATACATGTTCAGAAACATTAAAGCTAATTCCAAGCGATTAATATGCTCCTGATATTTTACTTGTTCTTGCATCTGATATGCAAAATCGTAGAACATATTATCACCGTATTTTTCTTTGATTTTTTTCAAAGCATTCAGCCAGTCTTGTTCTAAAAACCATACTTCTGAATTGGCATCACTTAAATTGTGAGTGCTTAGAATTTCCTTAATTTTTGGTTTTAGGTGTGCCGGCAATCCGTTTTGAAAATTTTCAATAATTTGTCCATTAACTTCAACTTCCGGCTCATAACTTTTAAATAATTGGCTCATAATTTACTATTTTTTTTACAAGCTAAATCTACTATTTTTTTTTCTTATATACAATTTGTTTATTTTTCTTTTCTTTCTAGCTTAAATTTGTAACTATCTTCTACTGCAAAACCAAACAGCACATCATTATTGGGAATGCTCGAAAAAAACCTTCCGCCAGCAGTCGTAGTAAACACTTGTCGCAACTAATGCTACGTTTGCCTTGTTTTTTTCTGCACTACCTCAATACTGATATGCATCAGCCAGTTGGTAGGCAGGCATTTGACTTTTCGCTATGAACATAGCTGCGGATTTAAGGTTTTATTTGAGGTCAATATATTTATATTATGTTTCAAAAATCCAAATTGTGAATTTATAACATATATATTTTTATTATGTTTTTTTGTTGGGTAAGGAAGGACTTTCATAAAGTGTTGGTCATAAATTATGAGAGCATCGAATGGTTCAATTGAGTAATTGGTCATTAATGAAGCAGTATTAAAATCATTATGGATTTAGATAACTGAATTTGGTACACTTTCTTAGCTTTTGAAAGCTTTCGAGCTGCTTGCGGCAGGGATTGAAGCGGATAGCCCGCAAGCCGGAAAAGCTACAAAACCCGCCACAAAAGAGCGACCAACGAAAGCTCCTTTTGTGGCGATTGGTTTTGTGCTTTTGCGGCTGAGGACTATGAGCGGAAAGCCCGTTTGCCGCCCTTATAAAATAAAATCTATAATTTTTCCAATTCAACGGTAAAATGTCTTAAAACTTCTGCTTCTTTTAAAATTTTCACTCCTCTTTTAATGGAATTTCTACGCTCAAAAACATTGATAATTGCTGCTGCTACGTAATCCATATGATTATTGGTATAAGTACGGCGAGGAATAGCTAAACGTACAAGTTCCAAATCAGGATAACGATTTTGGCGAGTATGTGGATCGCGGTCTGCCATAATTGCACCAATTTCAACACCGCGAACACCCGCTTCTATATATAATTCAATGGCAAGTGTTTGTGCGGGAAACTCTTCGCGAGCAATATGGGGTAAAAACTTTAAAGCATTGATAAAAACTGCATGTCCGCCAATGGGATGTTGTAAGGGAATGCCGTGTTCTATCAACTTTTTGCCTAAGTATTCAACTTGTTTAATCCGGGTTTCCAGATATTCAAACTCAGTGGCTTCGTTTAAACCTTGTGCAAGTGCGTTCATATCTCTGCCGGACATTCCGCCGTAGGTAATAAAACCTTCAAAAACTATGTTAAACATGCTGGCTTTTTCAAACAGTGCTTTGTCTTTCATCGCAATAAAACCTCCCATGTTTACAATTGCATCTTTTTTGCTCGACATGGTCATCATATCCGCATAGGAGTACATTTCGCGTACAATTTCTTTTATACCTTTATTGGCATAGTCTGTTTCACGAGTTTTTATAAAGTAGGCATTTTCAGCAAAACGTGCCGAATCGTAAAGAACGGGAATATTATATTTATCGGATAAATTTTTTACTTGGCGTAAGTTTTGCATTGACACGGGTTGTCCGCCTGCCGTATTATTGGTAACGGTAATAATGATAAAAGGTATTTTACCGGCTCCGTGTTTCTTTATTACCGATTCTAATTTGTTTAAATCTACATTTCCTTTAAAAGGATGTGTGTTTTCTGTATCAAAAGCTTCATTAATTGTACAATCAATAGCCGTTGCTTTACGAAATTCTATATGTCCTTTGGTGGTATCAAAGTGTGAGTTTCCGGGTACTATATCACCCTCTTTAACCAAGGTAGAAAACAATACATTTTCGGCAGCTCTTCCTTGATGGGTTGGTAAAAAATAATCAAAGTCTAAAATATCTTTAATGGCTTTTTTCATTTTGTAATATGATGATGCGCCGGCATAACTTTCATCACCCAGCATAAGTTCTGACCATTGTTTATCGCTCATGGCTCCTGTACCCGAATCGGTTAATAAATCAATAAATACTTGATTGCTTTTTAGGTTAAACAAATTGTATTTTGCTTCTTTGATCCATTGTTCGCGCTCTTTGCGGGTACTGCGTTTAATGGTTTCCACCATTTTTATTTTATAATTTTCTGCAAATGGAAGTTCCATGACTAAATATATTTTTGATGATTAATGAAAAATGAAGTAAAAAATAGTGTTGTGCCGGTTTTATCAGCAGTTAGAGGAACTTACGATGCAAAAAAATCGCGCTCTTTGAGGTTTGTATAACGATATTTGGGTTTGTAGTTTAATTGATACATTATGTTTTGGTTTTTTTGCGAAATTATAAAAATAAATAGAAATTTCAATGCATAAATCTTAATAGTTTGTTAATTTTTTGTGAATATGTTAAGTATAAATAGATTTGTCAGGTATTGAAAACTTTATATATTTGCTTTTTCTTAATTATTTACCAAAAACCAAACATAATGACAAAAGAAAGAAAACACCCTAGGGGATTAATGGTACTGTTTTTTACCGAGATGTGGGAGCGTTTCGGTTTTTATCTGATGTTAGGTATTTTTACCTTATACATGATTGGCGAAAACACAGGGATTGATTTCCCCGGAATGGGATTTACTGATGAAAAAGCAGCCGATATATATGGAACATATTTGGCATTGGTATATTTAACACCGTTTTTTGGCGGATTACTTGCCGATAGGGTACTTGGTTATCGAAAATCAATTACCATTGGGGGTGTTTTAATGGCTGCCGGATACATTGGGCTTTCTTTTCATTCCGAAACTATATTCTATATTTCCTTATTATTAGTTATTGTAGGAAATGGTTTTTTCAAACCGAATATTTCGGCTTTAGTGGGTC
>JAKIUH010000279.1 GCA_021647685.1 Bacteroidales bacterium | reverse complement strand
AAAAATAAATAAGAGGATGTTTTTACCCAAATATATTTATGCAATAATCTATTTAAATATTTATGCCGGATAACGGTGAAAAATTGAACAATTTAAAGTACTAAAATTCCCCCCCTATTTTTTTATTTGTTTTTTTTCACTATTTTAATTAATAATTAATTACGGAATTACCGAACGATAATATTACGGATATTAGTGGACAATAATACCCCATTTATATTGCTCTCTCTCTCTCTCTCTCTCTCTCTCTGTAAAGTGGGGCACACAGAGTTATTCTTGTTGTTTCTGATATTGTTTTTAATTTAGTTTTTGGGTACATTTGTTATCATATTTTGGTTTAGAAATATAGAACAAATTGTTTTTTTGATTGAATTTTATTTGATATCTAACAGTAATACAACTAACTCATATTTTTCCCTACCCAATATTGGATATTTTTTATGGAATTAATTGCTTTTTTATATTATCTTTAATTTATAAACAATAAATGTGCTTGTATTCAGTTGATTAGTGGATGTGTGGGGGTAAATAAATTATAGGTTAATTTGCCTGTTTATAAAACAACAGTTCATCTGATGATTTGGAGATTTGTGATTTCCTTACAGTGATACAGAATAAAAATTTACTTTTTTATCAGTTCTTTAACTGCTGCGGTGGTTTAGATAGTAAAACAGCATTAATGAAATAGAATTATGCAGGATATGAAATACCCAAGAGAAGATGATACCATATCTGATACGAATATATCCCAATTCAAGTCCAGCCAAAAAATATACAGAAAGCGTAACCGGTATTAATAAACAATCATGTATGCTATTAATTTGAAAATTATTTGCATGCATTGATGCAAAAATAAAAGCGGATAAATAATAAATATGATAAAAATTTTTATTCCAAAATTTTTTTAATATGGAATTTATCCTCTCTTTATGATAATCTAAAAAAATATATATTATTGCAGGAAAACTTAATAATAAAAATATTCCTTGAAAACTTGTCAATAGTTTTATTTTATAAATAAGTGCAATAATTAAGCTAAAAAATAGACCAATGGAAATTGAAAGATTAGATCTATTATATTTTAATGGCAATCTACATATTAATTCTTCAAACAAAGGTGCTATAAGTACTACGAGTACTAACAGTTTATTGGAGTCTAAGGAATCTGGTATTTGCTTGAAGGCAGGTAAATTAAAAATATTATGAAGCAGAAAAATATAAAGCTGATTAATAATTGTAAAAAAAAGAAATAAAAAAAGTATTTCACTAAATAACTTTTGCTTTGAGTTATTTACTTTTTTGTCATTTTGACCAAACAAAAAATAATAAAAGTTAATGAGTACCATAAAGGACAAATTTCATTGGTGGTAAAAATAGTGTCTATTTATATTGTAAATAGACACATATCAATATTTTATTGTAATGCTTGATAAAATAAAGACCACCAAAACCATGATTCAGCTGCTTCAGCGGCTTGTTGTTCGTGGTACCATTCTGAGTATCCATCCATATGTCCCCCCTCCGTTTCCATAACATCCACAGCCTCCAATTCCTGAACGCCCATTAATTCTAAATTTTTCATATCAAAAATAATTTAAAAAGTTAAAAATAAAAATTTTCAAAACTTTTGCGCGCTTTTTTTGTTTTGACACTACAAATATAAATCGTGCCACGCTTGAATTTTGAGAGTGAGCAAAAAAAAAAGAAATTTCAGAACAACTGACCCAATTGGAATAGAAATGAGCCCCAAAAATAAATTTTGCGAAGCAAAAATCTGCGTAAATCCTATTAATCTGCGGATAAAAAATTGTTTGTATCCCGTACCATTGGTGCTAGTGTTATGTTAAGTATGTTGTGTTGTATAAGTTGAAGTTATTTTTGTGTAGAACAAGGCAAAAATTTTTAGCATAGCAGTAGTTATGGTTAAAATTTTTAACAAAGTTCTACGCAAAAAGAACGAAACTTGGTGTGACTAAAACATGCTTGACATGACACTAGACAAGGTTCATTCTTAAATCCTATCTGATTGATATGCCATTTTTGTATTGATTATCAATATTATAAAGACATATGAGTCAGTTGTTCTGAATTTGTTGGCAAAAAAATACTGTTGAGCGCTTATTAATTGCGATGCAAGCAGACGCATTACTTATTGCAGGTATTTTCGTGCATCGCTTTTATGCTTACGCATTTTTTATCCCTGCATTCCACTATCGCTACATGCAGGGTTATCAATAGCTCATCCCTACTGGATGAAAAGTCCAATACTGTGATCAGAAAGCAATAATTAAAAACCTGCATAAATTCGATTAACCTATGGATAAAGAGTAATATTGGAGTAGCACAGAAAAAATTATAAACTATTATTTTTCCATAAAATAATTTTTCAAATTATTTCACCGGCTTTAAAATCAGTTTCCCTTCGGCAGTTTTGATAATTTCATCTTTGTTCATCATTTGTTTTCTATATTTTCCGGTATTGTACAAGGGGGCTTGGTCGTCATAGTGCTTGCTCATTATTCTGCCCGATTGTCCTGTGGGGATAACACTTAACGCATTATCCAAATCGGCAAAATCAATTAAAGTACGTTGCGAGGGTCCGTAAGTAGCTTTGTAAAGTCCCGAACCGTTGAAATGAAAATCAATATTATTAATTACTTGATTTCCTCCAAAAACACCTTGCCAGCCTACATTAAAAATCTTAGCTAAAATACCGCCTTGTCGCCCTATGGGGTGCAGATGTTCCAGTGTATGAACTTTCTCCCATTTCCATTCATTAATATTTTCACCCAACTGTTTTTTTAACTCTTCAATGCTTTGGGTAAAAGATAAATTAAATATATCCCTTCTTTTTTCTATTTTTTCGGTATTGATATTGTCCCACCAAAGCGAACTGTCGTTTGAAAAAAGGGCAGGGTAAGTACGTTGCATCATGTGTGTAGAAACAATTTTTTCAAAATCGTTTACACCTAATTCGTCTTCAAATGTATTTTTGAGTATTTTATATAAAAGTTTATAAAAAATAACCGGTGCAATATCCTTGGTTTGATGATTTCCATCCCATTTTTCTAAAAGTTCATATGCCTGAACAGATAGATTATCTAATTTGCTTTTGTCAATCAAAGCCAATATTTTATGTGCTTCTTCTGCGTGAAGTTTTGAAATTACATCTGTTTGCATTTCTTTCAGGCTTTCAATGTCCCATTTTTTATCTTGATTCAGCTTGCTTACTATTCTATTGGCTCTGTCTTCGGGAGCATAATAACCCGGATATAAAATATCTACGGTTGTATCAGGTTGGTTATTAGCTGAATACACATAGGCTTGGGGTGGGTTAATGGCTTGCGGATTATCTTTAAAATCGTAAAAACCAAGAAATTCATCTTTGCCGCTTGAACCGTCTAAAATAAGATTAGCCTGTACATGTGCCGGACGTTTTATTAATTTCGCCGCTGCCCACCAGCCGATATTTCCTTCTTTATCGCCACACATTACATTTAAGCCGGGAGTTGCAATTAAACTTGCCGCCTGTGCAACATCATACACATTTTTAGCATGGTTTATTTTATAAAATGCTTCGAGAATTTGTGTTTTGGTTTGATTAAAAGTCCACCAGACCGCAATAGGGTCTTTTATTCCTTTTGCATTAGCCAAAACATCGGTCATTATCGGACCGTGACGACTGACTTTAATCGTAAAATCAATATCTTCGGCATCTTTAACTTTTATTGTTTCCTTAATAATTTGTAAATCTTCCCAGTGGTCTTTAAACCGTACTTGATTTGGATTATCGGGATTTAATTTTTCACGAAACATATCCAAATCATCGTTTTCAAACATGGTTAATCCCCATGCTATGTTCCGGTTATGACCCAATAAAGCAAAAGGTACACCGGCTAGGTAATTTCCGTAAATACTATAACCGGGATAAGTTATTTGAGCTTCGTACCAAACTGCGGGTTGCGCATAAGCAATATGCGTATCGTTGGCAAAAAGCACTTTTCCCGATTTCGACTTTTGGGGCGATAAAACCCATGAATTGCTTCCAACCAATAAAGGCACGGGCAAATCTGTTAAAATTTTATTGATTTTATCGGCAAAAGCCAAACTGCTGTCAATATTCTGAAAAACCGGAATGCGCTCTGTTCCGGGTATATAATTTAAAGCAAAACCTTTCAGGTATTTATCGCCTAGTTTTTGTTTAATTTTACTCATCAGCGGGTCGATATTAAAAGCTGCTTGAAAAGTATAAGCCATATATCCCGCAATCATATACATGTCTTCTACGCTAAAATGTTCTTTAGGTATCCCAATCATTACAAATTCCACAGGAAAACTACCTTCGTCAATATACTCATTTATTCCTTCTATGTATGCTTTGGCTGCTTCGGCAATTTGGGGATGGTCATTAAAATGAGTTTCGATGCTTTCTTTTGCAGTTTTTTTTAGCATTAATGAGCGAAAAAATTTATCCGTTTCTACCAAATCTTTACCCAATATTTCCGCCAACTTACCGCTTGCCACTCTTCGCATCATTTCCATTTGAAAAAGCCGTTCTTGTGCATGAACATATCCCAAAGCCATATATGCATCGTGCCTGTTTAATGCATAAATATGCGGAATGCCCCATTTATCAAAATAAACATCAACTTTATCGTTCAATCCTTTTAAACTTAATTTACCATCGTAATCAGGTTTTTGTCCTTGCATATATATGAATGTGCCTATAATTAAACCTATAATTACCAGTAGGATGTAAATAAAAATTCTTTTTATAATTGCCATAGCTTAATAATTTTATAATTCATGTATAAATGTATAAATATTTAGATGAATTGCAAAAATACGTTTAGATTTTCTGCTTGTTTACGGTTCATTTAAGTTTGTATGTTTTGATAAAAAAAATTATATTGCAAATAAATTATGGAGGATTTACAAGATAAAATAAAAGCTGCAATTTTAGGATTGGTAGTTGGTGATGCTCTAGGTGTCCCTGTAGAGTTTAAAAGTCGTGCTTATTTATCGGATTACCCTGTTGAGGATATGATGGGTTACGGTACTTATTATCAACCGCCCGGAACATGGTCTGATGATAGTTCCATGACTTTTTGTACCATGCAGGCATTGTTAAACGGATATGATTTGGATAATACAGCCGCTTTATTCCTTAATTGGATGGAAAATGCTTATTGGACTGCTCATGACGAACGCTTTGATATAGGCATTACCGCTTCTGAGAGTTTGTACCGCTACAAATCTTCAAAAGATGCCTATAACAGTGGCAGCAAGGATGAAATGTCGAATGGCAACGGCTCGTTAATGCGTATTATGCCTATGGCTTTTTTTACTTTAAAAAGCTCTGTTGATGAGCGTTTTCAGATGATTAAAGAAGTTTCTGCCATAACACACGGGCACATTCGTTCGGCGTTGGCTTGTTATTATTATGTAGAATTTGCTATTGATTTAATTCAAGGAAATGATAAATTTGATGCGTATAAATCAGCCAATAATAAATTCAAAGAATTTATTAAAAATCATCAAGAGTATAAAAATCAAATATTTCATTTTGATAGATTATTAAACGGAGAAATTCATCATCTGCCCGAAGAAAATGTTCATTCATCGGGTTATGTACTACATAGTTTGGAAGCATCAATTTGGTGTTTATTAAATAGTAACTCGTATAAAGAAACGGTATTAAAAGCCGTAAACCTTGGCGAAGATACGGATACTACTGCTGCCATAGCCGGTGGGATAGCAGGTTTGGCTTTTGGTATTGATTCAATACCTGAACTATGGTTAGACCGTTTGGCACGTCGAGAAGATATTGAATATCTGTGTGAACGATTTGCTGATGTTTGTTAAAAATTCTCATGGTTTATCTGTTAGAATTAAATACCTTTGCCGCCGTTATTCTTGTGTTAATTTTTTAGTAATCCTATTATGAGTCAAAAATTTGATAAGCAAATATATTTTCATGTTGGTTTGAGTAAAACTGCCAGCACTTATCTTCAGGAAAGGGTATTTCCGCTTTTTGAAAATGTGGAATACATCCACAGAATGTATC
>JAKIUH010000278.1 GCA_021647685.1 Bacteroidales bacterium | reverse complement strand
TGAAAATATTTTCCCCGGTGGCAGCATCACGTGTGAAAGCAACACCTGTAGCTGAGTTATTTCCCATGTTCCCAAAAACCATAGCCTGAACATTTACAGCTGTACCCCACTCGTCAGGAATTTTATTCAGTTTACGATATAAGATCGCCCGCTCGTTCATCCAGCTGTCAAATACAGCCATAATGGCTCCCCACAATTGTTCCCAGGGGTCATCGGGAAAATCGCTGCCGGTTTGTTTTTTAACAGCAGCTTTAAACTGACTGACCAGTTCTTTTAAATCATCAGTGGTCAGATCGGTATCCATGGCTACGCCACGTTTTTGTTTCATGGCTTCAATAATGATCTCAAAAGGATCTTCTGCCTCTTTCGATTCGGGTTTCATACCCAAAACCACATCGCCATACATTTGTACAAAACGGCGGTACGAATCCCATGCAAAACGGGCATTACCTGATTTTGCAGTAATCCCTTCCACAGCTTTGTCATTCAACCCCAGGTTTAAAACCGTATCCATCATCCCGGGCATGGAAGCACGGGCTCCGGAACGGACAGAAACCAGGAGTGGATTTTGCTGATCCCCAAATTTAGTTCCCATGATATTTTCAACGTGACTTACAGCGCTGGTTACATCTTCCTTAATCAGTTCTACTGCATAATCGCGGCCTTTTTCATTGTATAAGGTGCAAATTTCAGTGGTGATGGTAAATCCGGGAGGAACCGGAACCCCTATTAAATTCATTTCGGCCAGGTTAGCGCCTTTGCCACCCAGAAGATTTTTCATTTTTGCATTTCCCTCGGCATTTCGGTCGCCAAAGAGATAAACATACTTTGCTTTAGACATTTTATCAATATTTATTAAAAATTAAGCTTCTATATTTTCAAGAAAGCAAAAATAATCAAAATCATCGTATTAACCGGGTTGAAACGAATGCATGTTTGTTCGTAATTCGAAATCTGTCCATCTGAACAAAATAAAGATTCAAAAGAACGTATTCAATTTGATAAACCAATTGCTTCATTTCAATTAATTCAAAAGAAATTAGCAGAGATGATTACTGAAATTACTAAAGCACAATTACTTACGTTTCGTTTAGGTCAATTGCGTAATGATGGAAGAGCGACATCAGCGCAGATTTCAATGGCGAAACGGAATAATGTAGATATGGCATTAAAGGTTTGTAGAGAGGCTCGCCAAATTCACGGTGCAATGGGTATTTCTAATGAGTATTCTTGCATGCGTCACATGGCCAATCTAGAATCAGTAGTTACCTATGAAGGTACACATGATATTCATTTATTAATTACCGGAATGGATATTACAGGCAATCCGGCTTTTAAATAAAAGTTTGGGTCTATGTTAAATCCTCTAATACCAACATAGACCCAATTCAAGTATTTTTGCATTAAATGCTATGGCAATTCTTCATCATCAATCCAAGGTGCACCTATTTTTTGTAAAGCATTTTCCATTTCTTTCATATCTTTATCCAGAATAGTTTTCAGTTTAGTTTTATATTCAAGATATTCTTTTTTAGCTAAAGCAAGTACCTTTTTTTGAGTTCCGGTGGGTCCATATGCCGAAGCTCTCATAGATGTAAAAATGGTACCCATCCTGTTGTTTAAACCAGGTGTATTTCGTTCTCCGGGTTCATTTTTTGCAGGATTACCGTTTAACTTAATATCAATTTTTACTAAGTTTTGACGTAAACTTTCAAGTTTGGTGTCTAAACTACCGGGCTCAATTGCTGCTCTGTCCAAAGCAGTTTTCATAGCTTTACATTTATTTAAGCTTTTTTGCAAAACAATGTTTAATGCAGAAATTTTTTGTTGTGTTTCAGCAACATCTTTCCAAAACGCAGCAGTTTCTTCATGCGAAGGACCTTCGAGAGCAGGTTTACGCATTTCTTTGACAGCAAAAGTTTTAAATTCTGACAAAACCGTAATTACCCCATTTTGTACCAAAGCTAATTGCACTTTATAATTACCAGGCATTACTAATTGACCTTTTGCTTGTCTGCCATTGTTTTGTGTTTTGTTATCAATACGAATAGGTGTTTGTGCAGGATAACGCAAATCCCAAGCAACACGATGAAAACCTTTTCCCGTTTCAGCTTTTATCCTACGGATAACATTATCGTTTTCATCAGTAACTGTAAGCCAAATTACCGGTTTGAGCTCTGTTTTTTCATCGCTTAATTTTTTCCAGCCCGGAAAAGGAATATCCTTATTTTCTTTTTCTAATTGTTTTTCTTTTTCTTTCCGAATTTGCTCTTTGCTTTTCAGCTCATCTTTTAAGTAATAAGTAAAAACAGCACCATAAGGAGGATTAGGTGCAATAAAATGATTTGCGCCTGAAAAAGCATTTTTTTCAAAACCAATCACAGAACGTGGAATATACCACCAAGCATCTTTAACATCAAACAATACAGCTTTTTTATTCAATTCATCACCGGTAATTTTGCGCAATGGTGATATATCATCTAAAATATAAAATCCTCGTCCAAAAGTGGCAGCTACCAAATCATTCTCTCTACGCTGAATGGTTAAATCGCGAACAGCTATTGTTGGCATTCCTCCTTTTAGCTGCTTCCATTCTTTTCCGCCATTAATACTAAAATATATCCCAAATTCAGTTCCTATGAATAACAGATTTGGCTGAACATGATCCTGAACCAAACGCCAGACTATAGTTTTTTGGGGTAAATTATTCGTTAAGGAAGTCCAAGTTTTTCCTTTATTGGTACTTTTATACAAATAGGGTTTAAAATCACCGTATTTATGATTATCCAGAGCTATATAAACTGTATTGGCATCAAATAAATCGGCAACAATATTATTTACAAAAGCACTTGCCGGAACCCCTGGAAGTTTACTTACTTCAATTTTTTGCCAACTTTTGCCACTGTCTTCTGTTATTTGTATTAATCCGTCATCAGTACCTACATAAATTAAACCTTCTTGTTTGGGCGATTCTGCCAAAGAAGTTATGGTGTTAAAAACCGACATGGCATACAAATCCCAAGCATTATCGTAACTTTGCTTTTTTCCCATAATAGGCAATGCCATACGTTCTTGATTTTTTGTTAAATCTCCTGAAATGGCAGTCCAGTTATTACCTCTGTCCGTAGATTTCCATACACGATAAGATGCATAATACAAAGTAGTTGGATTATGCGGACTTACGAGAATAGGAGCATCCCAATTAAAACGCTCAAAGGGTTCGCCTTGCCCAGGTTGAGGTTGAATGTGTACCACTTCACCCGTTTTACGGTCAATGCGTACTAAATTTCCTTGCTGCCATTCAGCATATACAATATCCGGATTGCCGGGTTCGGTAGCCGGTTGATGCCCATCGGCAAACAGTACCACTTCCCAATCGGCATTCCTGATACCGTGTAAATTATCGGTACGTGATGGTCCACATTGTGTATTATTGTCCTGTGTACCCCCGTAAATTTTATAAAAAGGCTCAGTATCATCAACCGCTAATTTATAAAACTGCGTAACAGGCAGATTATCAATATATTTCCATGTTTTTGTATGATCATAACTAACATATAAACCTCCATCGGTACCCACGAGCATAAAATTCGGGTCTGATTTTTTAAATGCCATTGCATGATTATCCGAATGCTTAAACTTTTCGTTCATTTGTTTAAACGTTTTACCGCCATCCTTAGACATTTGCATGCGCACATCAGCAAGAAAAATCAAATCAAAATGATGCGGACTGGCATACAATTCTTGATAATAATGTGGACCTGTACCCCCCGAAACAGCATCAGACATTTTTGTCCAAGATGCACCCCGGTCAGTAGAGCGATATACCGCACCCTTGCGCCGGTCAAGTTCTATGGCTGCATAAATTACATCCGGTTGTTGCGGAGAAATGGCTAAACCGATTTTTCCCATATTGCTTTTGGGCAAACCTTGGCTCAGTTTTTTCCAGCTTATGCCTCCATCATCGCTACGATAAATTCCTGAGCCGGGACCTCCGCCCATATAAGCGGCTACATTTCGATGACGTTGCCAAGTTGCGGCATAAAGGCGTCTGGGATTTCGCGGATCAATTAATAAATCAGTCGCACCTGTCCATTTATTCACCGAAAGGGTATTATTCCAAGTTTTACCTCCATCGGTAGTCATATAAATACCTCGTTCTCCCCCACTCGACCATAAACCTCCCTGTGCGGCTACCCATACAATATCCGGATTTTGGGGATGAACAATGATTTTTGAAATTCGCTCGGAGTTTTTTAACCCCATATTTTTCCATGTTTTGCCGGCATCGGTACTTAAATAAATACCATCGCCAAACCCAACATGCCTGCCTCCGACATTCTCACCGGTTCCTACCCAGATTCTGTTCGGGTTGTTCGGGTCAATGTTTACACATCCTATAGAGTACACATCTTGTTTGTCAAAAAGAGGTGTCCAAGTAGTACCGGAATTTTCGGTTTTCCAAACACCGCCGGAGCCAACTGCTATATACCAAACATTTTCATTTTCAGGATTTATGGCAATATCGGCAATACGCCCCGACATAAAAGCCGGTCCAATACTGCGAAATTTTAATCCTGAAAAATCAACATCCTTAAAACTAATTTGCTTGTTTTGAGCGTTTATAGAAAAATAACTCAAAAATAGCATTAATGCAATAAACAATTTCTTTTTCATAAAAGTTAAGATTTAGTTAGAATTTGGCTTAAAATTATAAAATAATTAAAATATATCACTATTTATATTTCCATATAGCTTTCACAAAATACTTTGTCTAAGCAATATTATTGTAATTTTATTATATTTGCGTTCAAAAAATGCAGAATGACATACATTGAGGATAAAAAAATAAAAAATAAAAACTTTACTTCCGAAAATATTTCAGATACAGAATTTGATAATTGCCATTTTTTGAATTGTAATTTTATTGATATTGATCTTTCCGGTGTTGTTTTTTCAGAGTGCATTTTTGAAAATTGTGATTTAAGCAACGCAAAATTAGTGGACACATCCTTTAAAGATGCTAAATTTATCAATTGTAAACTTATGGGTTTGCATTTTCAGGATTGTAATAAGTTTATTTTATCGTTTGAATTTATAAATTGCACGATTGATTTATCTTCCTTTTATGCTTTGAAATTAAAACAAATTAAATTTATAGAATGCAGTATTAAGGAAGTTGATTTTACTTCTTGTGATTTAAGTTCTGCTCAATTTTACGAATGTGATTTAAAAGGCAGTTTATTTGAAAATACAGTTTTAGACCATACCGATTTTCGTACATCGTATAATTTTACAATTGAGCCGGATATGAATAAACTCAAAAATACAAAATTTTCCGAAAATACTTTAGCCGGTTTGCTTACAAAGTATGACATATCTATTGAATAATTTTAGGGAAAACACTTAAAAATGTGTATTTATAGAAAAAGGAATAAAATTATATGTTTAAAAAGTCAATATCATTCATTATTTTTTTTGCTGCTGTTATCATCACCAATCTATATGCTCAAAAAAAAGAGAAACCCTATCAGCCGGGTGAAACTTTACGCTACGAAATGTCCTACGGATGGATTACCGGAGGCGAAGCAAGTTTAAGCCTGAAAAAAGAAAAATTCAATGGAAAACCTGTATATCACGTCAGTGCAATAGGAAAAACCATTGGTTTAACCCATGTTATTTATCATGTTTATGACCGTTATGAATCGTGGTTTGATGTAACAAGCGGTTTGCCTTATAAATCATTAACGGACTTAACCGAAGGAAATTGGAAAAAATTCAATATTGTATATTTTAATCAAGATTCGCACAGCCTAAAAAGCAAATTGAGCGGTGAAAAAAAACTTGATAAAAATATTTTTGATGTAGTTTCGGCTTTTTATTATGTTAGAGAAAGTATTCACGGACTTAAACCTGGACAAGTTTTTGAAATATATACCTATTTTCATGATAAACCTTGGAACATGATTATTCGATACAAAGGAGTTGAAACCATAAAAACCGATTTAGGAAAAATTGAATGTATGAAGTTTAAGCCGGTTGTTGAAAAAGGAACTTTTAAAGACGAAGAA
>JAKIUH010000277.1 GCA_021647685.1 Bacteroidales bacterium | reverse complement strand
CTGCAAATTAAGTATAAAATTACCCGAATTAGGATTTGGATATAGGTTTACAGATTCTAATTCAATAATAGCGTCAGTAGAAGTAGTAGTCGTTGTGGAAGCCAATAATTTCAGACTATTAGTTTTTAAATCAGTATTTGAACTATTGCCGTAAGCCAAAACGGTAGTACTAAAATTTTCAATATCCGTACTAATATCAGTTCCATCAAAAGCAAGAGTAATAGTGGCACTTGTATCATTTATTGCCGACACTGAAGATATACTTAGACCTTGAGGTGCATTGTTTAACTGAAAATCAGAATTTGATAATCTCGATGAAAAATTTGCTGCATGCAAATAAATATTCAATTGAGCATTATTCAAATAGTCTTCGATAAGACTATCATTACTTGTTAAACAAGCTGCCGGGGTTTCATCAGTTTCAATAATTGCAGATATGATTAAATAATCACCCTCCAAATTTTGACTCCCGCTTAACTCAGCAGCCAAAATACGAATATTAAAATCAACAATATTTTCATCAAAATCAGTTCCATCAAAGCTCAGAATACAGTTTGCCGTAGAATCAGTCAGATAATCAACTTGCTGTATTGAACATCCTTGTGGCTGATTAATCAACTCAAAATTAGCTATAGCTAACTGATTATCAATAAAAGTATCATTATGAATCAGTAACTCAATGGTTGCACCATTCAAATTTGACTCGTTCAAACTTGTATCAACCGATAAACTTAAATGGGCAGCTTCTTCATTAATAGCGTTAATAACCAATAAGTTAGAACTGAGATCCTGAGTACAAGTTAATTCTTGATTGGCTATTGTGATGCTAAAATCCGTTACATCAATATCAAAATCAGTTCCGTCAAAAGCAAGGTTTAATACAGCATTTGCAGAATCCGTATATTGAACTGACTCAATAGTCGTTCCTGCGGGTGCATTGTTTAAAATAAAATTATTTATATCAAACTGATTATCAGCAAAACGTGTTTCTATCAATTTTAAATCGATAAGTCCATTATCTAAATTATTTTCAATAAGGGGATTATTCTCATTTGCTAATAACTGTTCATCAAAAGCAGTAATATTTATCGAATTACTGATAATATCAAGTGTACTTGTTAATTCAGCAGCATTTATGCGAATATTAAAATTCTGCACATCTATATCAAAATCAGTTCCATCAAATGTCAGCAACAAATCAGCATGATTAGCATCTATATAATTAATTGTAGCGATGCTTAATCCTACCGGTGCATTATTTAAAATAAAATTATTTGAAGATAAAATAGTATCAACAAAAGATTCACCTGTTAAAGTCAAACTAATTGTTTGTCCGTTAATATTTTCCTCATTAAGCGCAGTTGCTGTATTAATCTGTAAACTTCGTGCTCCCCAACCCGCAAGCTTTGCCCATAACCACCAAGCAGCCCTGCCTTTGAGCACACAATGCAAACGGGAATTATCTTCATCAGGGTTTTCTCTTTGATCGGAATGTTCGCAAACCGTACAAATATTATCCGCAGATAATTGAGCCAATTCACTTGTCGGATTTGCATTATTCCACTCAATACCCCAGTTTCCTCTTCCCCCCACATCTAAATTATAAGAGATATCATCATCTAAACGCTTTAATCCCGAATAAGAACCATCGGGATTACCATCGCCAAAATATTCTCCATCCGGGTTGTATGTTTCAATATCGTTAAAATCAAATAAAATTCGATTATTATTGATGCAATGCTGTCTGATTAATTGATTTTGTTCATAAACAATTTGATTTGCCACATCGCTTGCTTGCGAAGTTGCCGTTTGAAATATAAAAGTAACCGGAACACTGCGTGTTCCATCCAAAATTTTATTTCCATTGATTCCATAATCTGCTATAAAAACTTCCATAGTATCTAAATAGGCTTGAACATTTGAAATATAAAACTTACTGCTCCAAGCCCACATGACCACATTAATATCTGCATTTGCCGGATCATCTAAAAAAGCGCGGGTAATAGAATACCATGTATCCGGCTCAAAATCAACACTATGCCATTGATTCATTAATTTAAGCGCACCTCCTGAACCGGTCTCATTATAATCATATTTTGCTGCATAAGCCGAAGAATACCTTCTTAAAGCAGCCATTCCGCCAACATCAATATGACTACCGTGTGAACGGCGAAAATACATGATTTTTAACTTATTTTGAGCGGAATCAATCCAATAATCAGGAATTTGAGATAAATCCGTATGCGTGTGGTTGATAATAAAACTTTGCTGTGCAAATAATGTATTACCGGTATAAAATACCAATACAAAGATAAATAAATTAAGTTTCATGGCTTTGGTTTAGTTTGTCCCTTATTTAATACGACACTTTTTAAAGCAAAAAAGTTGCGCAGCCAATAAAGATACAAGAAACAGATATAACAAAGCACTTATTATTTATACTCTCATAAGAAAAAATAAACAGATAGCACTAAGGAATACACCTGCAATCAATAAAATGCATCACTTTATCAAAATATTAATTCTGCCGGATTAATTCTTTGCAGGTTTAGGGATTACTAAAGTTGAAACAATAGCGACTATTGCAGCCACAAAAAATGTCAATAATCGGGAGCTTATTTGTTCATCCATTCCGGTACTTATCCATAGAATTGTAAAAAGCATACCCGAAATAATAGTGATTACCGCAGCTCTGCCATGAAACTGTTTCCAAAATAAGGAAAACAAAATAACAATTGAAAAAGTACCGCCGATGCCTGCCCAGACATAACTTACTAAAGTAAAAATAAGTTTTGAAGGAGAAAAATAAGCAATCACCAATGCTATAACGGCTAACAAAGCTGTTACCACTCGTGAGCGTAAAAGGTTTTTCTTTTCGCTTTGACCCTGATTTTTACTCAAAGGTTTTAAAATATTATCGGAAAACTCTGTTGCCGATAAAATTAGTAATGAATCGGCTGTTGAAATCATTGCTGCAATGGCTCCGGTAATTAATATTGCAGCCAAATACGGCGGAAATATTTTGAGTAATACTGCCGGCATAACAAATTCCTGATCGGTCAGCCCCTTGGGTCCAAAAATAGCAATACCAATCCAGCCCAAAGACAAAGCGCCTACATAAGCCACTAATGTCCAAACAATACCTACATTACGTGCACGCTTTGCTTGTTTCATATCACGAATTGCCATAAATCTTGTGGTAAGTTGAGGTTGCCCGCCCAAATAACCAAAAAACCATGAAAAGCCACCCATTATAACTACACCTGAAGCAAAACCACTTGACGCACCGGTTAGTGAAGTATAACTATCTCCTGCTGATTCTAAGGCTGTTGTCATAGAATTAGCAAACAAACTCGGGTGCTCGGCAATATAATAAATACCCACAATAGGACCTACCACCAAAGTTATAATCATTACAATAGCCTGAATTACATCAGTATATACCACACTTCTAAAACCACCGTAAATTGTATAAGGAATAATAATTCCTGCAGTGATAAGCATGCCCCATTCGGGTTTAATATCAAACATGGTAAACAAAGTTTTTCCACCACCCAAAAATTGCGCACCTACATAAAAAAAGAAGAAAAATACTATGGTTAAACTACTTACCACACGTACCCATTTACCAAAATCATCATGCCGCTTGGCAATATAATCGGTAAAAGTACTAGCATTGTATTTATGTGCTTCTTTATTTAAACGCCATGAAAGCGCTGCCCATGCGGTAACAATACCCGCCACACAACCCAATGCTGTCCAAATTTCAGTCAATCCCATAGCATAGGCAGCTCCCGGTAATCCGAGAAGTGCCCATGAAGATTCTCCCGTAGCACGTTCAGACAAAGCAGCTACCCAACCCGGCAAATTTCTTCCGCCAATTGAAAAATCCTCACTTGATTTTACTTTTCGTCCTTGATATATGCCCCACAAAATTAGTAAGGTCATATAAACAATCATTACAATAAGAATTTGAACTTGGTTTTCCATAATTTAAGGTATTAGTTTTCTTATAAAACGAATCATTATTTACTTGTCATTTCATCATTGATAAATTAAGATTAACAGATATTGTCTCCCATATCACTTTTCATTTCTAATTTCTTCATTTCCCCATCTCCAGATTTCCACATTTTATCATTTTATCATTTCCAAAAACTCATCCTCACTAATAATTTTTACGCCAAATTTTTGTGCCTTTTCTAATTTGGCAGGTCCCATTTTATCACCGGCTAATAAATAATCAGTTTTTTTCGATATTGAACTTGTATTTTTGCCTCCGCTTGCAGCAATCATTTCTTTATATTCATCGCGCGAATGTTTTTGAAAAACACCGGAAATAACAATACTTAATCCTTTTAACTTCTCTGTTTTTATGCGGTCATTGTTTTCTGCAGAAAATTGCAGACCATAATTTTTTAAACGATTGATAAGTTCTGTATTTCGCTCCGATTGAAAATATTCAATCACACTTTCTGCTATTTTATCACCAATTTCATCAACCGCAATTAAATCGTCAAAAGAAGCATTTGCCAAAGCATCAATAGATGAAAAATACTCTGCTAATTTTTTAGCAACCGTTTCACCGACATAGCGAATGCCTAAGGCAAAAAGAACTCTGTGAAAAGCAACTTTTTTTGATTCTTCAATTCCCTTGATAATATTTTCGGCTGATTTTTCGCCCATTCGTTCTAGAGGGACTAACTGCTCTTTTTTTAATTCATACAAATCGGCAATGTTATGTACTAAACCTTTTTCAAAAAGTAAATCAATGGTTTCTGCTCCCAAACCATCAATATTCATTGCTTTCCGGCTGATAAAGTGTTCAATCTTCCCCTTTATTTGCGGCGGACAAGCATATTCATTGGGGCAATAATGTTTTGCCTCACCTTCTTTTCGTACTAATTCGGTACCACATTCGGGGCAATGGGTAATATAGTTAATTTTTTGGGCATCTTGAGGACGATTATCAATATCTACAGCTACAACTTTTGGTATAATTTCTCCGCCTTTTTCAACAAAAACCGTATCGTTTATGTGTAAATCCAATAGTTCAATTTGGTCGGCATTATGCAATGATGCACGCTTCACCGTAGTTCCTGCGATAAACACAGGTTCAAGATTAGCAACAGGAGTAATAGCACCGGTTCTTCCTACCTGATAATCTACCGATAATAGTTTGGTAGCCACCCGCTCGGCTAAAAATTTATAAGAAATTGCCCAACGTGGTGATTTTGCCGTAAAGCCTAACTGTTTTTGCAAACTAAGCGAATCTACTTTAATAACAATTCCATCAATATCATAAGGCAATTCTTTACGGTGAACATCCCAATAATTAATATACTCCAAAACTTCATCAATATTTTTAGCCAATTTTATATGTTCGGATATTTTAAACCCCCATTTTTTTGCATATTGAAGGTTTTCATAATGAGAATCGGATGGCAAATTTTCACCCAACATATAATAAAGATAACAATCCAGTTTACGTTTTGCTACTTCTGCCGAATTTTGCAATTTCAAGGAGCCTGCTGCTGTATTTCGCGGATTAATATAGGGTTCCTCTCCTGCCTCTATGCGCTGTTTGTTTAATTCTTCAAAAACTTTCCGCGGCATAAATATTTCTCCTCTGATTTCAAATTCATCGGGATAATCACTTCCACGCAATTTTAAAGGAATACTTTTTATGGTACGTACATTATCCGAAACATCATCGCCAACGACACCATCGCCACGTGTAACAGCACGTACAAACACGCCTTGCTCATAACTTAAGCCTATTGCCGTACCATCAAATTTTAATTCACAAACATACACGGGAGCTTGATTAATTAACTTTCGTACCCTACCGTCAAAATCGCGCAATTCACCTTCATTATAAGTATTTGACAGCGAAAGCATTCCATATTTGTGTTTCACTTGCTTAAATTCTTTATTGATATCGCTGCCCACTCTTTGTGTGGGTGAATTAGGGTCGTAAAATTCAGGATGAGCCGATTCCAAGTCCTGAAGTTCTTTTATCAACATATCGTACTCATAATCAGATAATTCAGGCTGTGCCTTTCCATAGTAAA
>JAKIUH010000276.1 GCA_021647685.1 Bacteroidales bacterium | reverse complement strand
ACCCAAGTAATTGTCTCCCAACTCAGCATGTCGTTCAGGTAATAGTTCGCTAATATGGCGATTTATTACTTGCTTGCGGTTAATTGACCATAAATCTTCGGCAGCTTTATTAAAGAATTTGATAATATTGTCTTGATTGATGGTGACAACAGCATCAAGCATTCCTTCCAAAGTCTTCTCGTTCAAAAGCTTAACAGTCTCAATTTCGCGGAATTGCATACGCATTTCTTCACGAGCTTCGCGTAATTTTTGGGTTAATTCAACTTGCGATAGTTGTAGTTTTTCTTCTTGTTGTTTAAGAATTTTTGTTTGTTCTTTATTTTTTTGTTCAATTTTAATTTGTCCGGTTATTTCATAACCAATGTAAATAATTTTGGCAATTTCACCGTACATATCCAGTACAGTAGAAAATGTTCCGTGAAACCATTTTTCATCACCTTCTTTGGACAGCATTTTTAAACGCCCTTCAAAAGGAACACCGGCAATTATGTTTTTCCAGATAATGTTAAATTCATTTACTTCGGCAGGGTCAATAAAATCAAAAATTGTATGGTCTGTTAACTCTTGCTTAGAGTATTTCATTGCCTGCTGAAACTTTTTATTAAAATCAATAATTTTTCCTCCCGGACTGTATTCTGCTTTAATGGCGGAACGGTTTAATGCATTTATTTGCCCCTCATAATCAAGACTTTGCTTTTTAGCTTCTGTAGTATCAATTCCAAGGAAGAGTATTTTTTCGGGATTTCCGTCTTTATCTCTTACACTCACATAAGTTGCCATAGTCCAAACATCTGTTCCTTGTTTGGATACATGTTTCATATCACCTTCATAATGATGTCCGCCACTTTGCAATCGCTTCCATAAATCTTCAAACCACTCGCGGTCTTTTTCGTGGATAAACATAAAAATGGGTTTGCCTTCAACCTCTTTATTTGATTTGTAACCAAATTTATCCAAAAATTTAGTATTGGCATATAGCAAAGTCCCACCAATACTGTATTCAGCACGTATCATCGTGTGGTTTACCGAATTTGTGAAACTAATGAACTGCTCACTTTGCTTGGCAGCAAGCATCTGAGTATGTTTCAATTGCTCCATACTCTTAGTCATTTCACGCTCTTGGCGTTCCATTTTTTCACGTGCTTCTTGCGATTCTTTCAAAAGTTTGGCGGTACGCATATTAACCTTCAAACTGGAAATTGTTGAGGCAATACTTTCTGCGGTTCGTTCAACAAATTCACGTTCAAAATCTTCAAAAACTCTAATCGAAGCAATCTCAATAGCGCCAAAAACTTCTGTTTCATTAGCAATTAAAGGAACAATGAGTACACTTTGGGGATTTGATTTTCCAAAACCGGAAGTAATCTCAATGTATTTATCGGTAACTTTGGTGAGAAAAATTGTTTTTTTCTCCAAAACACAAGCACCTACCAAGCCTTCTCCAAATTCAATTTTTTTATCGGTAAATTTTTCGCGTCCGTAGGCAAAAGCTCCGGTTTGCTCTATGTATTTATTTTTTTCATCTTCATCATTAATAATAAAAATACCAACCACCTGAGCATTTAAATATTTAGCCATTTCGCTAACCACCCTATACGAGAGTTGATTTAAATCATTACTGGTTTCACGCAAAATGGCTCCAAACAAAGCAAGTCCTTCTGTAATCCAGTGTCTGTTTGCTTCTTCTATTTTACGTTTATTTTCTTCTTCTTCTTTTAACTTTAGCTCATCGCGAAGATTAATTAATGATTTTGATAATTCATCCTTTGTATCTAAAATATCTTCACCGGCATATTCTCCTTTTCTTAAATGTTCTGTAAACAGATATACTTTTTTAGTTCGTTCCTTTTCGGCAAGCAAATTATTTTCCAGTTCATTCTTTTTATCAATATATGCCCGTCCTAATAAATAACCAATTAGAGCACTGCTTGCCAGTATTATAAAATCAAAAAACCAGTTTTCAGGGTTTTCTCTATAAAATTTGAACAGCCCATAAAGTGAAAACTCATAATTGTTTACAATAAGACTGTTAATAATAAACAAAAACCGGGTAAGAACACCTAAAGCAATACCGTTAATTGTAAATTTTATGATAATATCGTTGTCTTTTGTCGGATTCATGTCAAAATCTTTAAATTACGGAGATTATGCCGTTTATTATTAATTCTATACTAATTGATTTACAAATACTGTACAAATTAGCAAAATTTACAAAAAAAAATGAAAATGCCAACTTTACTTGTAATTTTTTATTAAATAATTTACCAAGCTATTGCTAAGTGAGTATATTTTAGAAAAGTAGTCCGTTTACATTATTTTTAAATTTCCGGTTTTAAGTATTTTTTGAATATTTATTAATAATTCCTTCAATTTTTTCAACGGAATAAGGTTTTGATAATATTTCATTAAACCCGGCTTCCTGCATACGGTTTTTATATTCATCAGGATTATGAGCAGTTAATGCAATGATTGGAATATCACAAAAATCGGTATCCATTTCTTCTCTAATGTATTTGGCTGTTTCAATACCATTCATTACAGGCATCTCTATATCAAGCAAAACCATACTAAAACCACCCTTTTGAATAAACTCAATAGCAAGTTGTCCATTTTCAACGGTTTCGTATTCAACACCTATACTTTCCAAAGTAGAACCCAACAATAATCGGTTTGAAAAAATATCATCAACTATTAAAATTTTTTTATTCATGTGTTTTTTTTAATTATTTTAATTGCCACATGGAACATCCGCTAATATCAGGGGGTTCGCTTATTTTTACACCCAAATAATCCTACCCCTGTGTCCGCCAGCTGGCGGATGGATGTTTCATGAGATTATTAATGAAATTATTTTTATTTATTCGCTATCGCATATGAGGGCTAAAGCCGTTGTCTCATGAACCCGAAGGCTCAGCGAAGCTAAACATCCACTAATATCAAGGGATTCGTTTATTTTTATACCTGAATAATTATGCCCCTGTATGTTTATCATTAATCATGGATGTTTCATTATTTTCCTTTTTTGTCTCGTCAGCGATTATTTCTTTATTTACATTTTCTGTATTGTTTTCTTTTTCTTTATATGAGCCTTCTGCCATGTTCTTTTCAATGTTTAAGTCTTGAACTTGTTTCAACTCATGCACTTTCCATTTTTCAATTACTTTTTTATTAATATCATTTTTTGCCTGTTCAATTTCATGAATCAACTTTTCGTTGTTTCTTTTTTCGGCTTCAATTTGTAATTCATCTTTTTGTTTGAGCAGCTCTATATAATTATTGACTAAAACTCTGGCTTTAATTTTTTGTTTTTTGTACTCAATTTGCTTTTCATACTCTTCTTTTTCCAATAATTCATCATAAGGACCTCTTTGCGACAAAAGTTTCACAAGAATTGGCGCAGCCTCAATTAAAACAAACAAAATAAAAATTAGCCAAGCTGCTGTATTAAGCGTACTGTTCTTTTTACGAAGTGCCGCCATTGCTTCTAAACGGGCCAATAATCCATCGGATTTTTGTATTTCGGTTTTATTTATTTCGGCTTGTTTATCTCGTTTATATTCAAGTTGTTTAATCTTTAACCTGTTTTCACTGATTATTTGTTCATTTTTAGTGGTAATATTTTCCAATTGTTTATTCAACTGTCTAACTCAGCTTTCTTTTCACGATAAACCGGTCCTTTTCCAACTATTCCTGTAGGACTTTGCCCTTCTGCTTCTTTAATTACTTTATTAAAAAGCTGATTACGCAATTTTTCTTTTTCAATGATTTCATTTTTCAAACGTTCATTTTCATTTCTAAGCATTTGAATTTCAGCAAATTCATTCTCCAGATCTGTTTTGTTTTCTAAAATATTTTGTGATTTTAATTGTACCAATTCGGCATTAATTTCTTTTTCAAAAAGTTTGAGTTCCAATGGAGTTGCAATAATTACGGCAAGAAGCACAGCAAGAATTATCCGTGGCAACGAAAATAAAAGCTCTTTAATAAATTTTTCTTCTTTTTTTAAACTGGATACAATAAACCAATCGAGAAAAAATATTAAAATACCCCAAAAAACTCCAAAAATCAGAGCAATTAATACCGAATTAAAAATAGTGAACAATGCAAAAAAACCGGTAATTGAAGCCATGATTCCGGTAAGAAATACGATAATTCCTATACCAAAATATTTATTATAATCAGTTGGGCAGTGTTTTAAAAGATATAATCTTGCGCCGGAGCACCATGCAAAAAAACGATAAACGGCGCTCATTCGAGTTTTTGGTAAAATTTCGGTTTGTTTCGTAGTAAGCATTTTAAAAACAGGTATTTAAAGTTTGGATTTTAATAAAAGTGTTTGCGAAGCAATTTTTTCTAACGGAAGAACATAATCGGCTGCATTAAGCTTAACAGCTTCTTTGGGCATTCCGTAAACAACACATGATTTTTCATCTTGTGCAATGGTTTTAGCACCGGCTTCTTTCATTTCCAACATTCCTTTGGCACCATCATCACCCATTCCGGTCATGATAATACCAATGGCATTTTTGCCGGCATAAAGAGCTGTAGAACGGAACAAAACATCTACCGAAGGACGATGTCTGTTTACCAAAGGTCCGTTTTTTACTTCTACATAATATCTTGCTCCGCTCCTCCTAAGCAGCGTATGTTTGTTGCCGGGAGCAATCAATGCCCTACCTTGTAAAACGGCATCGCCATCTTCGGCTTCTTTTACTGAAATTTTACATAAATCATTTAATCTGTCGGCAAAAGAACGGGTAAAATGTTCGGGCATATGTTGAACAATCACAATTCCGGGAGCATCAACAGGCATTGCTTCAAGAAAAACGCGTAAAGCCTCTGTACCTCCGGTTGAAGCACCTACTGAAATAACAATCTCAGTGGTTTTTGGCATACTGTATGAAGTTTTTATTTTTGGAATCACTGCATCGGCAGATAATTTAGGTTTTACTTCGAGGGGTTGGCTTTTATGAAAGGTTTTTCTGCGCAATTTTGAAACAGCTGCTGCTTTTATAATATCACAAATTTTAATCCTTGATTCCTCAATAAATTCCTTGGTATGCATTTGTGGTTTGGTCATTATATCTACCGCACCATATTCCAATGCTTTGAGTGCCGTTTGTGTTCCTTTAATGGTCAAACTGGAAATAACTATCACAGGTATAGGATGCTGCGACATAATTTTTCGCAAGAAAGTTAGTCCATCCATACGCGGCATCTCAATATCCAAAGTGATTACATCAGGGACTTCAATTTGAATCTTTTTTGCAGCAATATAGGGGTCGGCAGCAGTACCCATTACTTCAATTTCGGGGTCCATTTTAAATATTTCGGTTAATGCACTCCTTACTATTGCAGAATCGTCAACAATTAGTACCCTGATTTTTTCTTTCATTAGCTTGTTTTTCTATTATTCTCAATATTCTCATGAACCCGAAGGTTTAGCTAAGCTAAACATCCAGCTAATATAAATGCTTACACTATTCATCAACAATCATGTCCCTGTGTCTGCTATAAAATTGACGGATGTTTCATTTCAATAATTTCTGTCTAAAAAATGTATCCTAAGATATTATTTTATTTTCAAAATTACAAGATAAATTTTTATACATTGCTTGATCCCACATATTTTTGTCTTACTTCGGCTGTTTCGGTATTAAAGATAAGCTTACGTCCCAATTTTCCTCCTGTACTGGAGCTGATAATAGGAATTTTTTCTTCTTTTAATATTTCTTTGGCAATCAGTATGTTGCGCTCTCCAATCATAAATTGATTGATATTTGAGGCAATAATTTCAGCACCTCCAAAAATTTTAGCTTTCATATTTTCACGCCGACTTCCCATAGCTTCCAAGTTTGCTATAAGTTTTTCAATGGCAATATTGCCGTATCTGGGCGAAGCTAATCCTTGCCCATTCCATAAAGGCAGCATGTAATGATTCATTCCACCAATTTGCAATACAGGATCGTACAAGCAAATTGCAACACACGAACCCAAAATAGTAGTAACTAAAGCCGGTTCAGGACTTACAAATATCGCTCCCGGATATAAAAAATGTTTCGGTCTTTCCATAATTGACAGGCTCAAAAAATTTCA
>JAKIUH010000275.1 GCA_021647685.1 Bacteroidales bacterium | reverse complement strand
CCAAACTTTCGTATATTGAACTGCCGGTAATGCTTAAAATTGTACCGGTAAAACATGTTGAGTTGGATTTAGGTTTGGCTTTTTCTTATCTAATCAAAGCAAGAATGTGGAGTTATGGCGAAGAGTATCCTCAAGGTGTTGTAGATGTTAAAGATACTCAATTTAGTGCAATAGCGTCGGGTAGTTATTTCTTTACCGATAAAATGGCTTTTAATGTTCGTTTTGATTATGGTTTTTTACCAATTAAAAACAATCCGAATTGGTACAGTAATAATTTGAGTTTTGGAATAATTTATTTATTTAACTAAAATGAAGCTTCTTCATACATCCGATTGGCATTTGGGAAAAAGGCTGGATACATTTAGCCGCTTCGAAGAACAAGAAGCTGTTTTAAAAGAGATAACAGCTATTGCTAATAATGAAAATGTAGATGCTGTTCTTATTGCCGGAGATTTATTTGATACTTTTAATCCTCCTGTTGAGGCAGTTGAACTTTTTTACCGAACCTTGAAAAACTTAAGCAGGGGAGGTGCTTGTCCGGTTGTTGCCATTGCCGGCAATCATGACTCACCTGAACGTATTGAAGCACCGGACCCTTTGGCACGTGAATTGGCAATTATCTTAGCAGGATATCCCATTACTGAAATTCGACCGTTTAAAAATGATGCAGGTGTAGAACTTTTGCAAAGTAAAGCAGGCTTTATAGAATTAAAGACTCCTAAATACAATTATCCGCTACGAATAATCTTAAACCCATATGCCAACCAATTTCGTTTGAGAAAGTATTTAAATATTGAAGATGAAGAAAATGAAATGCGTGATATTTTGCAAAATAACTGGCAAAATATAGCCAATAAACATTGTGATAATAAGGGTGTAAATATATTATTATCGCATATGTTTTTCGTTCAAAAAGGGGCTCAAATGCCTGAAGAAACGGACGATGAAAAACCAATTCTGCATATTGGCGGAGTACAAGCTTTATACCCTGAAAATATTCCTCCACAAATTCAATATGCAGCAATAGGTCATCTGCACCGCAAACAAGTCGTAAGTAAAGAGCCTTGTCCTGTAGTTTATTCCGGCAGTCCTATTTCCTATAGTTTTAGCGAAGCTAATCAGCAAAAATATGTTCAAATTATTAATATTGAGCCGGATAAAGAAGCGGAAATTTATTCTGTTGAACTAAAATCGGGAAGAAAACTATTGCGAAAGTCATTTGATGATATTGATAAAGCCGTAGAGTGGCTTGCCGGAAATCAAGAAAACTTAATTGAATTAACTATTGAAAGCGAAAATTATTTGACTGCAGAAGAGCGCAAACAATTAAAAAATGCACATCCATACATTATTAATATTATTCCAAAAGTTAAATCTGCAGCAAATATACAAGAAGAAATGAATAATATTGACATTAGTAAAAATATCGAAGAATTGTTTACCGATTATTTTCGCCATAAAAAAGGACAAATGCCCAACAAGGTTCTAATTGATTTATTTAAAGAAATACATGGAAAATAAAGAATTATAAAAAATCGGCTAATTTTAGTATATTTACAAGTCAAAACTTAGTAATTTAATAATGAAACATCCATCCGCCAGCTGGCGGACACAAGGATATGTTTATTTAAGTTGACAAAATAAACATAACTTTTTATATTTATGGATGCGGGCTATGAGACCATTAAAAATAATTTAAAAATAATCACATGAAACATTTATTCATAGTAGCATTTCTGCTTTTTGCAAGTGTATCCTCCTGTAAAACAGTTAAAAAAGTAAAGCAAGATCCGCGAACCAATTTAGAAACAGCCATTCCTGACATGATAAAAATGATGGAAACCGAAAATTATACGGCTCTTTTTAATACATATGTGTATCCCGAAGATTTAGAGCGGATGACACAAAAAAAATCATTAGAGGAATTAATAACGAACTTTGTAGAGAACGGAAAAGCCGAAAATTTGTTGAAAGCATTAAAAACTGCACAAAAGTATAGTCCGGTGTATAACAATACTAAAACAGAGGCAATTTATAAAAAAGAAATTACCGGCTTAAAAAAAGATTTAATTTTAAGAAAATTAAACGGTTTTTGGTACATCGCAAATTAAATAAATCATGGCATCAACAAACACAAAACTTTGGTATTTAGAAAATTTCAACCTTTTTAAAGGGATGAAGCCTGATGAAATGAAACGCGTAGAAAAAATGACGCGAATGCAAAGTATTCAAAAAGGACAATTTATTTACTATCCCGAAACTCCTTCATCATCTGTATTTTTCTTGAAAAAAGGAAGAGTGAAAATTGTTAGTTATACAGAAGATGGCAAGGAAATTATCAAAAAAATACTTTGGCCCGGTGATATATTTGGTGAATTGAGTTTAATTGACAGTGATTCTAAACGTAGTGATTTTTCGCAAGCAATGGACAATGATGTGCTAATTTGTGCTATGGGAAAAGAAGAAATGGTACAAATGATGAGTATGAACCCGAAGCTTAACCTGAAAGTTATGAAAATAATTGGTTTACGACTTCGTAAAGTAGAACGAAGAGTTGAAGCACTTATTGGTAAAAGTGCTCGCACGCGCCTTATTGAGTTTATCAAAGAACTTGCCGAAGAAAGGGGTAAAAAAGTAGGAACGGAAATACTTATTAAACACCATTTAACACATCAGGATATTGCCAGCTTAAATGCTATTTCAAGACAAAAAACTACGGCAATTCTTAATGAATTACGTGATGAAAACCTTATTTCTTTTGACCGTAATAGTTTTTTAATCAGAGATATAGATAAATTGAACCAGCACTAATGTATCTTCTTTTTTCAGGAGTTTATATTTTATAACTTTTAATGTTCTCATGAATCCGAAGGCTCTGTGAAGATGGACATTCTCTAACCCCAATGTTTATATCATTCAATCTTCCATTTACATCTTTGTATAGTGTAACAATTATTCCTACACAAATCAAATAAGAACTTCCAATAATTGTTAAATTTTCTTAATTTCGGCATTCATTTTAGCAAGATTCACAGAAAATTATCAATATTGTAAAAAAAATATTTATGAACGGAAATCAATTTAGACCCGGAGGGTTTAGTATATTGCCCCCAGTAGTTAAAAACTTACTTATAATCAATGCTTTGGCTTTTCTTGCTTATTTTAGCTTATATTCAAGTATGGGTATTGATTTAAACGATTTATTTGGGCTGCATTTTATGGGTTCTGAAAAATTTGCACCCTACCAGTTCATTACCTATATGTTTATGCATGGCAGTTTCGGGCATTTGTTTTTTAATATGTTTGCTGTATGGATGTTTGGAAATACATTGGAAAACTATTGGGGACCTAAACGATTTCTTATTTACTATTTCATTACCGGTTTTGGAGCTGCATTAACGCATTATACAATAGTATATTTTGATATGAGTCCGGTTTTGGCTTCAATTGACCATTTTTTGGCAAATCCTAGTCTTGAAGGATTTAAAACCTTTATGGAATCTTCCAATTTTAGAGTAGCATCTTACGATATTCAAAATCATTATACTCAATTTTTAAGTAATTACAATCATTTGGTTGCAACCGAGCCTACTAAGGCATTGCAACAAGCCATTTATTTCATGAATCAATATCGAGCCGATTATATGAATGCTCCATTAATTGTAGGTGCTTCGGGTGCTGTTTTCGGTTTATTATTAGCCTTTGGAATGACTTGGCCCAACTCTGTTATTTATCTTTATTTTGCCATACCGATAAAAACAAAATATTTTGTAATTATGTATGGTGCTTTGGAATTGTGGTCCGGACTTTCGAATAATCCGCATGATAATGTTGCACATTTTGCACATCTGGGGGGAATGTTGTTTGGAATTATTATGATTTTATTGTGGCGTAGAAACCAAAACAACCGCTGGCTGACATAATGGCATTTTTTTTATATAGGTAAGATTTTTGCTGCTGAACTGATAAAAATTAAAAATATATGTTTGAAGAAATAAAAAGAATGTATTATAGCGGTAATATAATTATTCGACTCATTTTTATTAATGTTGCCGTATTTTTAATAATCAATATTATTGGCTTGTTTAGCTTTTTGTTTACCGGTGCAGGAACTGAAAGTTTAGGTCTTATTAACTGGCTGGCAGTACCTGCTGACTTGGGTAAATTACTCTACCGGCCTTGGACCCTTATTACCTATGCCTTTTTGCATTACGATTTTTTGCATATTTTATTTAATATGCTTTGGCTATACTGGTTTGGTAAAATATTTTTAGAATTTTTAAGTTCCAAACAATTACTAAGCTTATATCTATTGGGAGGGATAAGTGGAGCTGCTTTATACATACTTGCCTACAATGTTTTTCCTGCTTTTTCTCAGGCAGTACCTTATTCTTATGCTCTGGGAGCTTCGGCTGCCGTATATGCAGTAGTGATTGCCATAGCTGCATTTGTACCCGATTACAGCATCATATTAATGTTTATTGGAAGGGTACAAATTAAATACATTGCTATTTTTGTGGTAGTTTTAGATTTATTAAGTATCAGCGGAGGAAATGCCGGCGGACACATAGCCCACCTTGGTGGTGCATTATTTGGTTTCTTATTTGCTACGCAAATAAGAAGTGGTTCAGATATTACCGCATGGTTTGGCAAACTTACCAATGATATTGCTGCTTGGTTTAAATCAAAACCCAAAATGCGTGTTACCGAAAATAAATTTAAAAATAAACCGACTGCCGACATCAAATACAATCAACAAAAAGCAGCAGACCAAGAAGTAATTGACAAAATATTGGAAAAAATATCCAAGAGCGGATACAATAGTTTAAGTAAAAAAGAAAAAGAAATTTTGTTTAAAATGAGTAATAAAAAATAATTTACTATTTTTGCTCATCTAAAACAAATAAGCATGGCAAAAAAAGAACAAGAACCCAAAGTTGAATTTGCACTTGGCAAAGAGAACTATTATTATTTAATTATTGGTTTTGCAATTATTATCATTGGTTTCTTATTGATGATGGGGGGGGGTTCAAAAGACCCAAATGTATTCAACGCCGATGAATTATTTAGTTTCAGGAGAATTGTACTGGCTCCTGTGGTTGTTCTATTTGGCTTTATGTTTGAGATTTGGGCAATCATGAAAAAACCAAAAGAATAGTTTAATGTAATATAAGTATTAGCCCTGACAGGGTTCCGTATCTTGTCAGGGCTTCTGTATTTCAAATATTATGGATTGGATAGAAGCATTAATCCTCGGAATAATTCAAGGTTTAACCGAGTTTTTACCTGTTAGCAGCAGTGGTCATTTAGAGATAGGAAAAGCCATACTTGGTGTAAAAGCTACAGATAGTTTAGTTTTTACGGTAGTTGTTCATGGAGCAACTGTTTTAAGTACTATTGTGGTTTTTCGTAAAGAAATTTGGGAACTAATTCGTGGTTTTTTTCGTTTTCAAATGAATGAGGAGACACATTATATTTTTAAAATTGCTGTTTCAATGATACCTGTTGGTATTGTAGGTTTGTTTTTTAAAGATGAGGTAGAGGCTTTATTTACCGGTAATCTTTTACTGGTTGGTTTAATGCTGATTTTGACTGCTGCATTGCTTGCATTTACTTATTATGCAAAAACACGTGATAAAAATATCAGCTATAAAGATGCCTTTATTATTGGTGTGGCACAAGCCATTGCCGTTATTCCCGGAATTTCGCGTTCAGGCTCTACCATATCAACCGGTTTGTTGTTAGGTAACAACAAAGAAAAAACAGCACGCTTCTCATTTTTAATGGTTTTAATACCCATAATCGGCGCCAATATTAAAGATTTGCTTGATGGCAGCATGGTTGCAACAGAAAATATTAGTTCTACCGTTCTTATTGTTGGTTTTTTGGCAGCTTTTATTTCCGGTTTATTAGCCTGTTCATGGATGATTAATATTGTAAAAAAGGGAAAACTAATTTATTTTGCTGTTTACTGTTTAATTGTTGGTTCTGTGGCGGTCGGATATGCCTTAATGAATTAGTTCAACTTCATATCCGGTATGTTTTCTGATATTAAGTACAAATCCCTCTTCAAAAATCAGGTATTGCCCTTTTATCCCT
>JAKIUH010000274.1 GCA_021647685.1 Bacteroidales bacterium | reverse complement strand
CTGGAAGAAAAAAAAGAAATTAAAAATATATTTAAAAATAATACAATATGGGAAGCTGTAAATATTACAGATAGTCCAATTAATAGTATAAAAGAAAAAAAAGAGGATAAGACGTTTTCTTTTTTGTTTGCTTCACGTATTTCACCTATAAAAAATATTGACTTCTTGGTTAATATCTTTTTAAGAAGAGTTTTCTCGAAAGATATAACTATTGATTTATACGGACCAATTGAAGATAAAGAGTATTGGAATAAATGTATGATATTGATAAAACAACTTCCTGATAATATTACATGTAATTATCATGGGGCAATCGACTATTATTCATTAAATAATATTTATTCTACTTATGATTTCTTCATATTACCTACTCATGGTGAGAATTTTGGACATGCAATATATTCAGCATTAGCAAATGGACTACCTGCAATTATTAGTAACAAAACCCCTTGGCAAGATTTAGAAATCCATAATGCAGGCTTCGTATTAGATTTAAATATTGATATATTTGCGAGTACTATTGAAAAATGTCTAAATTTAAATATTGAAGAAAGAGAGCAAATGAAAAAGAATGCATTAAAATATGCCAAGGATTTTTATAATAAATCAACAGCAATTAAAGACACAAAAAATATGTTTATTGGTAAAATTAAACAAAAATAAAATGTTCAAAAATAAAACACTACTTATAACCGGAGGAACCGGCTCTTTTGGAAATGCCGTATTAAGGCGTTTTTTAGATACAGACATTAAAGAAATTCGCATTTTTTCTCGCGATGAGAAAAAACAAGATGATATGCGTCATAAACTAAGCAATCGGAAAGTAAAATTTTATATTGGAAACGTTCGTGATAAACGGAGTGTGGACTACGCTATGCGTGGGGTTGACTATGTTTTCCATGCAGCAGCGCTAAAACAAGTACCTTCTTGCGAATTTTTTCCTGTAGAAGCTGTGCAAACAAATGTTTTGGGAACAGAAAATGTACTAGATTCAGCTATCGAATTTAATGTAAAACGTGTTGTGGTTTTAAGTACAGACAAAGCAGTATATCCTATAAATGCTATGGGAATAAGCAAAGCCCTAATGGAAAAAGTAGCAATTGCCAAAGCCAGAAATTTAGGCAAAGATCCTGAGACTGTTATAACCTGTACAAGATATGGCAATGTAATGGCATCCAGAGGCTCTGTCATTCCATTGTTTATAAAACAAATTAAAGAAGGAAAAGACTTAACGGTAACAGACCCTAAAATGACACGCTTTATGATGACATTAGATGATGCAGTTGATCTAGTAATATATGCATTTCAAAATGGTAAAAGTGGAGACCTATTTGTTCAAAAATCACCTGCATCCGCTATTGGCGATTTGGCAAAATCCATATTACAACTTTATAAAGTAAAAAACAATATAAAAGTCATTGGAACCCGACACGGTGAAAAATTATTTGAAACTCTTGTAAATCGTGAAGAAATGACAAAAGCGATTGATATGGGAGATTATTATAGAATCCCTGCTGACATTCGAGATCTTAATTATGAACAATATTTTTCAAAAGGAGAAAAAGACATTTCTCAAATAGAAGATTATCATTCACATAATACAAAAAGATTAAATATTGAAGAAACCAAAAATCTTTTACTCAAATTAGAAATAATTAGGAAAGATTTATCTTTGTAATTTATAATTGATAAAAATGATAAAAATAGGCATTACTGGTCAATCCGGATTTATTGGCTCTCATTTATACAATATTTTAAGAACTAAGAGTGGTTTTGAAAGCATTGAATTTGAAGATAGTTATTTTAATGATAAAAAAAAACTTAGAAATTTCGTAAAAGATTGTGACGCTATTGTTCACTTAGCAGCAATGAATAGACATGAAGATGAAAACGTAATTTATGAAACAAACATAAAACTAGTAAAAGAACTTATTGCAGCTATGGAAGATGAAAAAGTTAATCCACATATTATTTTTTCATCATCAATCCAAGAAAACCTTAATAATTTATACGGAAAATCAAAACAAGAAGGAAGAATACTCTTTGAAAAATGGGCAAAAAGAAATAAGGCAAAATTCACAGCTCTCATAATTCCAAATGTTTTTGGACCGTTTGGCAAACCATTTTACAACTCTTTTATTGCAACATTTAGTTATCTACTTGTTAACAATAAAACTCCGGAAATTAAAACAGATAATTCTGTAAATTTAATATACGTTGGTTCTTTGTGCGAAAAAATCATTAATGAAATCAGTACATCCGATAACAAAATCCTGTCAATTAACGTAAAACCGGATTTTAATTTAAAAGTTAGTCAAGTATTAAATAATTTAATAGCATACAAAAATCAATATATTAAAAGCGGTATCATTCCAGAGCTTAAAAATATTAATGAAGTTAATTTATTTAACACATTTACATCTTATATTGATTATGAATCATTTTTTCCGATAAAATTAAAAAAAAACACAGACGAAAGAGGTAGTTTTGTAGAAGTTATCAAAACGGGTATTGGAGGGCAAATTTCTTTTTCAACCACAAAAAAAGGCATCACCCGCGGTAACCACTATCATACAAGAAAGATAGAGCGATTTGCAGTAATTAAAGGTAAAGCAATTATAGAGCTTAGAAAAATTGGTTCTGATAAAAAAATCAAATTTTATTTAAATGGTAATAATCCCTCTTTTGTTGATATGCCTATTTGGTATACACATAATATTACAAACATAGGTAATGAAGAGTTATATACACAGTTTTGGATTAATGAATGGTATAATCCTGACGACCCAGATACGTTTTATGAAGAAGTTTAATAAAAAAAATAAATGAAAAAGTTAAAAGTTATAACGGCAGTTGGTACAAGACCGGAAATAATAAGATTGTCAAGAGTATTAAATAAGTTAGACCAGTCAGATGCAATTGAGCATGTTTTAGTACATACAGGTCAAAATTATGATTATGAATTAAATCAAATATTTTTTGAAGATTTAGAAATTCGTAAACCTGATTATTTTCTAAATGCAGCAGGGAAAAATGCAAATGAAACTATTGGTCAAATTTTAATTAATGTAGATCCCATTTTAGAAAAAGAAAAACCGGATGCTTTTTTAGTATTGGGAGATACAAATAGTTGTTTATGTGCAATACCTGCAAAAAAAAGACATATACCTATTTTTCACATGGAAGCAGGAAACCGCTGTTTCGACCAACGTGTACCGGAAGAAACAAATCGGAAAATTGTTGATCACATAAGTGATATAAATCTGACATATAGTGATATAGCTCGCGAATATTTATTAAGAGAAGGTCTTCCACCTGATAGAATAATAAAAACAGGAAGTCCGATGTATGAAGTACTTAACTATTATAAACCTAAAATAGAAAAATCAACAATATTAGATAAGTTAGGTTTAAACAAAAATCAGTATTTTGTTGTTTCAGCCCATAGAGAAGAAAATATTGCTTCTGAAAAATCATTTTTTAATTTAGTAGAAACATTAAATATAGTTGAATCTAAATATAAACTTCCTATTATTGTAACAACTCACCCAAGAACAAGAAACATGATAAAACAAAAAGAAGTTGTATTTAACAAGAATATTAAGCTAATGAAGCCTTTTGGTTTGTTAGATTACATATCTTTACAAATCAATGCGAAAGCAGTTCTTTCTGACAGTGGAACAATCTCAGAAGAATCATCAATCTTAAACTTCCCAGCGTTAAATATAAGAGAAGCTCATGAGCGTCCTGAGGCTATGGAAGAAGCTTCTGTAATTATGGTAGGCTTAAACCCTGAAAGAGTTCTTCAAGGATTGGAACAACTTAAATTTCAAAGCTCAAATAAAAGAAATTTTAGAGAAGTAAACGACTATACAATGCCTAATGTTTCTGATAAAATTGTTAGAATTATTTTATCTTATACAGATTATGTTAATAGGGTAGTTTGGAATAAAAAGTTATGAAAATTTTAGTTGTTACCCAATATTTTTGGCCCGAAAATTTTAAAATTAATGATTTAGTTGCAGAATTAGTGCTGCATGGAAATGAAGTTACAGTTCTAACAGGTATTCCAAATTATCCTGAAGGAAAATTTTATAAAGGTTATTCTATATTGGGTATTAGAAAACAAAATAATTTTGGAGCAAGAATAATTAGGGTACCTATTTGGCCTAGAAAGAATGGAAATACATTAAATTTATTTCTAAATTATATCTCTTACGCAATTACAGCAAGTTTTTATAGCTTATTTTTAAAAAAAGTTGAATTTGATAAAATATTTGTGTTTGAAATATCACCAGTTACGGTAGGGATACCGGCAATAGTTGCAAAGATTAAAACACAGGCACCTATATTTTTTTGGGTTTTAGATTTATGGCCGGAAAGCGTTTTTTCTGCTAGTAATGTTAAATCTTCAACCCTATATAATATTTTAAACAAATTAGTTAAATTTATATA
Source organism: Bacteroidales bacterium (assembly GCA_021647685.1). Lineage (GTDB taxonomy): Bacteria > Bacteroidota > Bacteroidia > Bacteroidales > NBLH01 > NBLH01. The sequence continues at coordinate 1,711 of JAKIUH010000274.1, read as the reverse complement.
TAAGAAAAGTGACTTAATATTGGTTTCTTCTAAATCTTTTACAGAATCTATTACAAAAAAAGGAATCAGCAAACAAAAAATTAAATACTTCCCTAATTGGGCAGAGGATGTTTTCACTACAAATAATATTAAAATCGGATTGGAAAGTCCAAAATTACCAGACGGTTTCATAATTCTTTATGCAGGCAATATTGGTGTAGCACAAGATTTCGACAGCGTTATCAAAGCAATGGAAATTTGTAAAAAACAACCGTTTATAAAATGGATAATCATTGGTGATGGACGGCAAAAAAAATACATACAAAAACTAATTACTGAAAAAAAATTGGAAAATAACGTTTTCTTATTAGGTAGATACCCTATTAATTATATGCCTTACTTCTACTCTAAAGCTGATGCATTGTTTTTATCATTAAAGAATGAGCCAATTTTCAGATTAACAGTACCTGCAAAACTTCAAACCTATTTAGCCGCAAACAAACCAATTATAGCTATGCTTTCGGGAGAAGGCAATGATATAATTAAAGAGTCAAAAGGGGGATTTGCATGTGAAGCAGGAAATTTTGAACAATTAGCAAGAAATGCCATTAAAATTAGTAAACTGTCTAAAAAAGAATTAAATAAAATGGCATTAAGCGGATTTAATTATTATAAAAAATATTTCGAGAAAAATAAATTAATAGAATTTATAAATGATGAGTTAAACTCTAAAAAATATAATTAAAATTTCACAAATTAATTAGAAATCGTTCAATGCAATTACCAGCTAACAAAAAAATCTTATCAAATTTATGGGTCTTTAGCCTTTTATTATATTTATTCCGATCCATTTTTGAACCGCTAAAATATATAGCAGCTGTATTATTGATACTTTTGACAATAACCACATTAATCTATTCGGTACAAAATTATAGACAAATTAATTTATCATCTTTTTTTAATTCCACAAAAGAAATATTAATCATTAGCGCGTTTTTTATTATAGGTATTTTTGAAACACAAAAATTAATTCTTTTTCCTGTTAAAGAATTAATAAATTTTGTAATTATTTTATTATTAGTCTATTCATATTTCATAATTTACAAAAGTATTTCTTTTTATAAATCTATAAAACTATTCTTAAACATTTCCTCTATACTTGGAGTATTAGCATTAATTGTCTGGTTAAACAATCTGTTTGATTTTAATATTTCATTTTTAAAATATTTGGAACAATATAAAAAATCAAAGGTTTCCATAAGTTTAACAACTGATTACAATTTCTATTCATTATTTTTTATTTTTTCATTACTTTTTGAATTTTATCTAATTTATAAAAACCAAGTACATAAGACAAGTAAAGAATTCATTTTTGTATGGATATTCATTATTAATATTTTTTTATCAGGCTCTAGGCGTGCTGTGATTGTCTTGCTTCTTTTACTGGGGGTGAGTATCTTTTTCTTATTTCACTCAAAAAGAAAAAGGAACATATTTTTATACAAAGTAATAACTTCTACTCAAATTATAGCCGTTTTTATGGTTTTTACTTTTTCAATACTTGTAATATTTAGAAATTATATCATTATTAAAACAAAGCAAAGAAATAATATTACTCAACTAAGCTATAGATATGCATCATTTTTTAATAAAAATATCTCATACTTTGATTTTTACAATATTTTATGGACTATAGACACAGAATACAAACATAATGTTTATAAAAACTACT
>JAKIUH010000273.1 GCA_021647685.1 Bacteroidales bacterium | reverse complement strand
TTCCCAAGCACCTAATATTTCAGCAGGTCTTCCTTTACGTCCGGGTTTATAGATTTTTATATTTTCCTCTACCAATTGTCCGAAATCTTTATCCGGTGTCATCATATAAACTTTGAAACCTTTTGCTGCGGCTTGTTTTGCCAAAGTTCCTATGGTATCATCAGCCTCATAATCCGCCACTTCAAGTATGGGAATATTAAAACCTTTGATTATTTCTTTAATATATGGAACCGATTTTATAATATCCTCGGGAGTGGGTTTTCGTTGTGCTTTATATTCCGGAAATAATCTTTTACGAATACTACCGTCTTTATGATCAAAAACTACTGCTACATGAGTAGGCTTTTCTTTACGTAAAATTTCTTCCAAGGCATTGGTAAAACCAAAAACAGCCGAAGTATTTACACCTTTTGAATTTATGCGCGGATTGTTAATAAATGCGTAATATGCTCTGAAAATTAATGCATAAGCATCAATTAATAAAAGTTTTTTTTCTGAATTTTCCATTCTTAATATTTATATCTTACATTTTGATTACCATGCGAAGATACAACTTTTGAAGAATTATTTATGAAAGTGAATACAAAATGTAAAAAAACAAATTATTCCAAAATCAGGTATTTTTTCATAATTCTGTTGATGCTTTCTGGTGCAATGGGTTTTGAAATAAAATCATCGCAACCAACCATTGAAGCTTGCTTTTTTTCTTCAATACCTGTATAAGCTGTTTGTGCAATAATTTTAATATCGGAGCGAAATTTTTTTATCCTTTTTGTAGCCTCCAAACCATCCATTACCGGCATTTTGATATCCATTAGTATAAGATCAATATTTTTATTTTTTTTACATATTTTAATAGCCTCCATCCCATTCTTAGCATGTAGAACATTCATATTCAAACTGTAATTTCTTAATATTGCATCCAAGTATAATAAATTCACCTCTTCATCTTCGACAATTAATACGGTGTAATTCTTATCCTTTCTTTTAAAATAATTTTCATTAACCGATGTAAGCTTTGTTTTAGTATGTATATTTGCCTCAGTATAAGGAATATGAACAAAAAAAGTTGAACCTTTCCCTTTTTCTGAGGTAAGACTGATTCTACCACCCAATAATTCAACATTCTCTTTTGCAATAGACAAGCCAAGGCCTAAACCACCAAAATTCCTGGAAGTACCCATTTCTTCCTGAGTAAATCGCTCAAAAACCTTTTTTTGATTTTCCGGTTTTATACCAATCCCAGTATCTTTTACATAAATTACTATTTCATTGTTTTCATGCCTGCACCCAAATTCAATGAACCCTTTATTTGTAAATTTCATTGCATTTTCGAGTAAATTACTAATAATTTTATTGAGTTTAACCCTATCGGTTAAAATAGTACATTCGGTATCAGCAAGTGTCTTAACAAAACGCAATGTAACCCCTTTTTTTTGTGCACTTAAATTATAAACCGCTAAATGCTCACTTAATAAATGGTTGATACAAACTTTTTGTTTAATAATTTCAACTTGTTTCGAGCCTAATTTAGCAATTTCCAAAATATCATCAATAACTCGCATCAACTGATTACCACTATTTTGTATTATGCTGATGTAAAATTTACGTTTTTCGTCAGTAATATCATCGTTATCCAGTAAGTTTGAAAACCCGAGCATTGCATTCATCGGAGTTCTAATTTCATGTGACATGTTATTAATAAATTCCGTTTTCAAACGGTTACTTGCCTCTGCTTTTTCCTTAGCAATAATTAATTCTTCATTAGCTGTTTTATATTCCTCATTTAATGCGGCATATTCTTCATTTTGTTCTTTTAAAGACTGTTCTGTGATTTTGCGTAAGGTAATATCTTCTTTTATAGCCAAAAAATTAACAGGTTTACCAACTGTATCATAAATACAGGTAATACTAATTTGTTCCCAAAACAATGTTCCATCCTTTTTTTTACATTGCAGCTCACCTTTCCAAAAAAAACTAGTGTTAATTACTTCCCACATCTTGTTATAAAAACCCAGATGTTTATTTTCGATGTTTAATTCTTTTAAACTTTTATGAAGGAGTTCTTTTTCACTATAACCGGTTAGCTCAGTAAATTTAGAGTTAACATATTCAACATTACCTTTTATATCCGTTATCATAACTGCATCTGAGCTTTGCTCAACGGCAGCAGACAGCATATTTATTCTTTTCTCTGTTATTTTTTGCTCCGTAATATCTCGTATAACTCCAAAAACGGTATTATTTTCCGAAAGATATTCTGCTACGGAATGAATAGTTCTTATTTCATAATCATTTCTTCTTCGTATTTTAAATTCAACATCATAGCTTTCATTATGCTCAACCAAATTCTTAAGTGATGTATCTAAGAATTTACGATATTCAGGAAGAGGAATGGCTTGAGCTTCAGGAATAGTCAAGTTTTCATTTTTCAAACCTAATCCGTAAATTTTGCGGGCACCTTCCGAAGCCCTAACCGTTAAATTATTCAAATCAAATTCCCAATGCCCGATTCGTGCAATTAGTTCAGCTTTAAGTAAGCTAAAGTGTACTTTTTTATTTTCTAATTTCTGTTTTTCTAAATCTGTAATATCATGAATGATTGAAAATAAAACTTTCTTTTTATTAAAGTTTATTAAATTTGTATAAATTTCTACTGCTCTTTTCTCTCCTGATGATAATTTATGCTCAAACCTAAAATAATTCTTTTTTCCTTGCTTGGCTTTTTTCAGTTCCGCATTTAGTTTATCTTCTGATGTTAAATTTATCTGAGAAATATACATTTTTGCAAATTGAGTGCGGGAATAACCATAAAAATAACAGGCTGATTTATTGGCTTCAATAATTTTACCATCATCTGCATCTACTAACATCATCATAGAAACATTATCTGTAAACAATGATTTAAAAAGGCTTGTGCTAATTAAATGAGTGTTATCCATGCTTAAATTTTATATTTTAAAAAGCAAATATTTTAAAACTCTGTTAGCACATCGCTTTGAAGATGAGAGCTTTTGAGTTAAGAGATACGTGTTATAATGATAGGGTATTGCTCAAAAGTATAAAAAAATTTATGCTTTTTTTAAAAATTGTAATTAAATTATTCCCTTTTTTTAGTAAAATTGTGAAATAATTTACTGTAAACATCGTTAAAAAAAGAACATTGGACAAGTTTGTAATGCAACAATCATGTATCTTTTTAGTCTAAAATATAGACACAAATATAAAAATGAAAGAAATGAAAAAAATATCCGGTTTATTAATAATAACTTTAATGTTCTTTTCAGCCTGCGATTATGATTTTAGTGCTGATATTAAAACTCAAGGTACAATTAATCCTACTTATGCCGTAGCACTAGTTGATGCTAATTTTACCTTAGAAGAATTACTTCCTGATAATGCCGATATTAATCGGTATTTAGAGATTGATAATGATGGATTTATGACATTATTTTATAAAGAAAGTTTACCACCGCTGGGTGTCAATGACTTTTTAAGTGGGTCATCGATACCCTTACCTCTGGCAGGACCTTATTTACCTGCTTTTGATTATGCATTAAATGAAACAACCATAGATTTAAATCTTAACATAAATTTAAATGGTGGCAGTATTACCTTTTTTGACCCTAAGGTGAAAATTATTATGACTAATTTTTGGAATATTCCATTACAATTCTCTTTTAGTAATATGAAATATTATCCCGAAGGAGATACCGTTGGAAAAGATGTTACAGGTAGTTTTGTTAACGATACTCATATTATAGGTAGCCCCACAGTTAAGAATGACTCGGTAGTTACTACCCTTGAAATGAATACCGGAAACTCTAATATTGATGAAGTTCTTTCCTCAGTACCTACTTTCATTTCAGCAGGTGCTGTTGTAGGCACTCCCGGACAAAGTACTCCTTTTGATTTAACAGGAGCCAACGATAATAAAGTAAATATGGAAATTGTAATTCCATTGAATCTAAGTATGGATAATGTTTTATTTACCGATACGCTTGATTTTGACCTTGGGGTAAATACCGATTCAACAAAAGTAAAAAATATTACAATTAACTTTGAAGCAGATAATGGTTTTCCATTAGGCATGAATATACAAGTTTATTTCTTAGATAATAACTTCGTTATTGTTGATTCACTGTTTTCATCAAGATTTGATATGGAACCGGCATCCGTTTCCAATGGAATTGTTAATACACGCGTGCAATCAAAAGTACCTGTAAGTATTCCTGAAAGCCGTATGGATAATATATTAAATGCCAAATACATGATGCCACACATAAAATTAAGAACTACAGATGCAACAAATCTGTTACCGGTTAAAATCTATTCAACTTATGATATCGGCTTGCAACTGAGCGCTAAGATGGAATTAGAACTTATTTTATAAGATAATTCATTAATTAAGTTAATTCTGAATTTAAAATAATAAATAAAACAAAATATGTTTAAAAAATATAAAATCGTCAGTGGTCTGATAATTATTTTTTTGTATAGTGGTTTTAATCAATTAAATGCACAAACCAATACGCTATATTATATGAATGGGGTTCAACAGTCATTATATTTAAACCCTGCATATCAAAGCGATTGTAATTTTACCCTAGGATTACCTGCTATTTCCGGTATCAATATTGTATTTGATAACAATGCCTTTTCATACAACAATTGGTTTCAAAAAAGTATAAATTCACCCGATACCCTTATTTTAAATTTCAATAATGTAAAAAATCAATTAAATAAAAATAATTATATAAATTTTACAACAGCAATACCAATTATAGATTTGGGCTTTTGGATAAAAAATTCATATTTTACATTTAGCATTACCAATAAAACCGATATTGCACTATCCTTTCCGTATGAGTTGGTAGAACTTGCCATTGAAGGAAACGGAAATTATATTGGAGCAAACAATCCTATGATAATAGATAATCTTGGATTAAGGTCAATGAATTATCACGAATTTGCATTTGGGCTTTCAAAACAAATTACTCACAGACTATTTTTAGGAGCACGCTTAAAGCTACTTTTTGGAACAAGCAATATAGATTCTCAAAACTCAGAAATTAAAATAACAACCGCCGAAGATACTTATGCCATAGGAATTGATACGGATATAAGTTTAAATCTTTCAGGTCCTTTCAGCATTGTTCGTGACAGTTCAGGGCTTATTGAAGATATTCAAATAGATGATTCCGACCCTCTTTCTTATGCATTAACAGCAGGAAATATGGGACTTGCCATAGATATGGGAGCTACCTATAAATTTAACGACCATTTTGATTTTTATGCCAGTGTTACCGACTTGGGATTTATTAACTGGGGAAAAAACGTAACGAACCTTACTCAAAAAGAATCTTACACATTTACCGGATTATCATTAGATTCAATAGGTACAAATTATAATGAGTTTAATGCAGTCTTAGATAGCCTTGACCGTTTTACAAAATTTAAAGAAAGTAATTTAGACTATACACGCATGTTAAATGCAAAAGTATTCTTAGGAGCAACATACAGCCCTGCTGATTTTATGAATTTTGGTTTTTTATCCAAAACTACATTTATTGGCAAAAATGTGCTACAAGCATTCACATTATCAGCGAACTTTCATCCCGCAAAATGGTTTAGTGGTTCTTTAAGTTATACCGCAGCAAGTGGGAAGTATAATAACTTTGGTTTAGGAATGGCAGTAAATGCCGGAGCATTTCAAATTTATATGCTCACCGACAACTTAAACAGTGCTCTATGGCCCAAAGACGCTAAAAGTTTAGCCTTACAATTGGGAATAAATTTAACATTCGGTTGCGGAAAAAGAGACGATTATTCAATCATAAACAATAAAAAGTTACGTAAAGACGTTGATTTCTTATGACAACTTGCATTTTGGTTAGCCAAACGCTCTGACAGTAGCCTGACGAACTCTGCCAGAGCGTTTTTTTTATGATTTTTTGTTGTGAAAAATTTAATTTATACTTTTGCACACACTTTTGGCCTCATAGTTCAAGGGATAGAATAGCAGTTTCCTAAACTGTAGATCCAGGTTCGAGTCCTGGTGGGGCTACTAAATCACCTCTGTTTTTCTCAAAATAAGAATTATACGAATAAAATTTGTGTATTACATATATAAAACTTACTTTTGCGGACATTTTTAAACTAAATTTTTAAATTATGCCTGTAAAAATCAGATTAGCAAGACACGAACGTAAAA
>JAKIUH010000272.1 GCA_021647685.1 Bacteroidales bacterium | reverse complement strand
TTTCAGAGCCTAAATTTGTTTTGAAAGATGATAAACCTATGTTTTTTTGGAAAGAAAAAACAAATAAATAATCGCCAAAAACAGGATAAATTAATATATTTGTTCTATGATAAAAAAAGGCATATCCATAGTACTTCTGTTTCTTTATCTAATGGTAAACTTTATGCCTTATATCCCTTATATATATGCTGCATCGCATAATCATAAAACACACAATAATAGCTATAAAGAAATAGTCAGTTCCTGCTCGTCAGTTAATACTGGTGATGTATGTTATCTAAAAGCAATTACAAAACGCAGCAATCAGAAACAAGAAACAAACAAACCCCAAATCATTATTGTAAATAATCTTGAATTTACTCCATTGTGTACCAAAATAAATATTCAAACTTTTTTGATAAAAGATTTTGAATTTATAGAATATAAAGCAAATTTGGTGAATCATATAGAACAACCTAATAGTCCGCCTCCTAAATACTTGACTTAACACCAAATTGTTAAATCAAACTCTTTCTGAGGGTAATTACTTATTGAATAAGTAGTTCAACAATTATATTTGCAAAAATACCAATCCAAAATAAAATGGGAAATCAAAAAAAGGACATTAGCCGTAGGCAGTTCATTAAAGCAAGTGCTGTTGCCGTTGGTTCGGTTGCTGCAATTGGCTTTGGTGTGGAGTACATAAAAAAATACGATGATAGCGGAGATTTTCAAAAAATTTTGCGTCCTCCGGGAGCAATTTTAGAAGATGATTTCATCTATGCCTGCATTAAATGCGGCTTATGTGTGCAAATTTGCCCTGTACAAGCCATTAAGCTGGCAGGAATTAATCAAATTTTATCTTATGGTACACCTTACATTAATGTAAGAAATCAAGCATGTGATTTTTCTTGCGACTCCTTACAGTGTGTAGAAACCTGTCCTACTGCAGCATTAAACTTTGTTCAATTTAAAGAAGTTGGCGAAAAAGCAGTTGAAGAGTATGACAAAACACATGATTACAAACAGCCAGGATATAATCCTTTTAAATCGCAAATAAAAGCAATGAAAGAGGCGGTTAAAATGGGAACGGCTGTTGTTCATAAAAAAACCTGCTTAGCTGTTAAAGGGAAAGGTTTTAAAGGGACACCACGCGGAGAAAACTTCAAAGGAATTTATCGTGCACCGGACAGTAAAGAAAAACGTCCTGTACCTTTAAATACAAAAAAATTTGATCGAGAAATTTGTAATTTGTGTGTTACGGAATGTCCAATTGGCGATTCTGCTATAATAATGGAAGACATGGGTAATGCAACATTTAAACCCAAAGTCCTTGACGGATGTACCGGTTGCGGTGTTTGCGTAATGGTTTGCCCGACAGAGCCTTCAAGTATAACTATTGAACCCAAAAAAGACTAAGATATGTTCGATATGATAAAAAGTGGAAAGGACAAAAAACCCCTACCACCAAAACCAATGGAAGAAATGCCCCACGTTAAATTAGGTATTGACTATAAAACTTGGTGCGACTCACAGCCACATAGAAACAAATGGCGTTATATAAGATGGTCTGTATTGATATTTATGAACCTGCTGTTTGTATTTTCATTCTGGCTGGACTTATCTCTTTTAGAAGGTTCATTAAGCGGCTCTCGTTTATTCGGCTTTTACCTTATGGACCCGTTTAATTCTTTACAAGAATTATTTATTTCGGCAAAAACAGGACATTTTGTTCATTTAACCACCAACTTTTTTATAGGCATAACAACAATTGTTATTTTCTATTTTTTACTTGGCGGAAGAACTTTTTGTTCTTGGCTTTGTCCGTATCACTTTTTGGCAGAATTAACAGAAAAACTTCATAACTACTTGGTAAAAAAGAAAAAAATAAAAGAGCACAAATTCAACATCGGACTCCGCTATGTATTTTGGGCATCTTTTCTATTATTGGCATTTTTTACCACAAACTTGGTTTTTGAGGATTTGAATCCGGTAGGTATAATTTCCCGTGCAATTATCTATGGACCGGGACTTATTTTATTGTGGGTACTTGCTCTTTTGCTTTTTGAAATTGTTTACAGCAAACGCTTTTGGTGCAGATACGTTTGCCCTATTGGTACAACATACACCATGATTGGTAAATTATCTCCTTTAACCATTCGGTTTGAATTGGATAAATGCGGATATTGCCGTGATTGTCAGACGGTTTGCTTAGTACCCCATGAACTTTGGTTTGTCCAACGTGGAAAAGCTACACAAAAAGTTCATTACACCGGTTCGGATTGTACTAACTGCGGCTTATGTATTGATACTTGTGCCGGAGAAGCTTTAAAATATGTAGTTAAAGGTTTTGATAAGTTTTAATTATAAACTATCTTAAAAAGAAAACAGTACAGAAGGGGAAGAAAAATATGAATAACAAAGCATTGATTGTAACACAAAACTTAACAAAACGATTCAAAAAACTGGAAGTTGTCAAAAAGCTTTCCATTCGCTTTTCAGAAGGTGAACGTGTTGCATTAATCGGTCAAAACGGAGCTGGAAAAACAAGCTTAATTCGATGTATTCTTGGACACTATGTGTATGAAGGAAGTATTGAAGTACTTGGTAAGAACCCTCGAAAAGAAAGAGTTGAGATTTTAAAAGAAGTTGGTTTTGTTCCGCAAATACCGCCACCGTTAAAGATGACAGTTGGCGAATTAATGAGTTTTTACGGAAAACTAAGCAATACACCCAATAGTAAATTTATTGAAATATGTGAAAACTTGGGTTTATCGGTTGAACACAATTTTTCAAAACCGTTTTTTAAATTATCCGGCGGAATGAAACAAAAGCTTTTGCTTTCATTTGCCATTGGCAAAAGCCCTCAAATTCTACTTTTAGATGAACCTTCGGCAAATCTTGACCCGAAAGCAAGAGAGGTACTGTTTGAGTATCTGGATAATTTCAGAAAAGACGGTTTAATGATTTTGAGCAGCCACCGTTTAAATGAAATTTCAACATTAGTTAACAGACTAATCGAGATGGATTTAGGAAATATTGTGGTGGACAAAACCATGATACCTGCATCTGAAAAAGAATTTGTTTTTAAATATCAAATTCGCTTAAGCGAAAAGAATGAAGAATTGGAAAATTTGTTAACCACATGGAAATTTAAACAAAACTCAGAACCACTTCATTGGGAAGCTGAAATTGACAATAAAGATGTGGCTAAATTATCCAATATTTTAAATCGCTTTACAGATTCAATTAAAAGTATTGAAACCATTAAAAAAGAATAAAAAATGAAAAAGATAAAACATTTAATATTCATATTTATATTATTTGCAGCAGCATGTGCTCCAAAAGCAGACTATAGCCCGCGCGAAATAAATTTTGACAGAGATGTTTGTGTAAATTGTTTAATGGGAATTGCTGACCAAAAATATGCTGTTCAAGCAATCAATAATCATAATGAAGTTGTATGGTTTGATGACATTGGCTGCTTAGAGGAATATATGAAAAAAAATGACTGGAAGAAATGGAAAGGCGACGGGAAAGTTCAAATTTGGGCAGGTGATTGTGAAACAGGAGAATGGATTGATGCAGAAAAAGCATTTTACCGTTTTGGAGATCGGACACCTATGGGCTATGGATACGGTGCATTAAAGGAAAAACAAGACAGCACTTATACATTTGATGAACTAATTGAACGCATAAACAAAGGATTGACAATGCGTGAAGAATTTATCAAACAGAAGAAAATGCTGCATATGTCAAAAGACAGTACTGATATGATGCTTCCTGACAGTACGGATAAATAAAAAAACATGTCTGTTTTAGAGACGACATGGAGTTAAACAAATAATAACCCAATACACAAGTTTAAACATGGACAAAAGTTTGATGCAAATTGCCGTTTTAGATATAAAACAAAACCTGCGTTCAAAATCATTTTGGGCATATAGCCTGCTTTTTGGTGGTTTTGTAGCAATAATGTTTGCTCTGGGAGTAACTGAGTCACAAATAATTGGCTTCATAGGCTTAGGCAGATTAATGGTTACTTTTATGCAAGTGAGTATGGTAATTTTGCCTATCTACGTACTGATTTCCACAGTGCGCTCACTGGTTGGCGATAAAGAAACCAATGTAATGGAATACATTCTTTCCTTGCCTTTAACTTTCAACGGTTATTTCTGGGGTAAATTTATTGGCAGATTTGTTGTAATTTACGTTCCTGTATTTATTGCTTTATTTGGTGCAACTGTTTGGGCAACAATCACCCGAATAGATGTGCCTTGGGATTTATTTGCGCTTTACAGTGGACTATTGGCTGCTATGGTCTTTTGTTTTTTGGGTTTAGGTATGTATATTTCAGCCAAAGCAAGAACACAAGAATTAGCTATTGGTACAGCATTTATTATTTGGTTGTTTTTAGTCGCCTTTTTAGATTTGATTTTAATGGGCGTGATGCTTAAAATGCGTTTAGAACCGGGTATTGTTATCAGTGTAGGTATGTTAAACCCTTTACAGGTATTTCGGACAGGAGCTTTATCACTTTTTGACCCGGCTTTAACTGTTATGGGACCGGCATCATACTATATTTTAGATACCGTTTCGCGACCTATATTTATAGCATTCTCAATTATCTACCCGATTGCTTTCGGTTATCTGTTTGCATACTTAGGAAACAGACATTTTAATAAAAGTGATGTAATTTAGATCAAATATTGATATAAATACGATATTATGTACAAAATTTTTGCAGCAGGAATTATCATTTTATTATGTGGTATGTTCGTGAGTTGTTCAAATAAAAGCACAAAACATACAAACAGTTCTATTGATACAACTAACTTATACAAATTAGCAAATTTTTTAAGTGAAAAAGAACGAAAACAAATTGCTAATGAGCCATTAAACGACACCATTATCAGAACAAAAGGAATTATTCCTGTTCCACAAGCGTTTGATGATTTCCGTTTTATGAATTTAGATACAGTATATTGGCATGCTGTAAATGTTAATCATAGCGATTTTAGAGCAAGTAGTTTTCGCTCTGCAAACTGCTCAGACGGAGTTTTTTCAAATTCGGATTTTAGTGCAGCAGATATTCGCTGGACAAAATTTGACGGTTCGGATTTATCAAACTGTAATTTTCGCCAAGCAAAATTGTTTCATGTACATGTAAGCGATGCAAATTTAAGCAACAGTGATTTTCGTGGTGCAAATATGTTTGGTATGGAAGGTCATCGTACCAAATTAATCAATGCTAAATTAGATAATGCCTTATTGAAAGATGTTGAGTTTCTGTATTCTAATTTCACAGGATCAACAGCCGTAAAAACACGTTTTATTCGTGCTGTATTAATGCACTCTATTTTAGATTCTTGTAATTTTGCGTACAGTGATTTCACAGGAGCAGGAATGGAATATGCACGTTTCAGACACACTAATTTTACAGGCTCCACTTTTCAAGGGGCACATTTGCAAAAAGCTGATTTTACAGGGGCTAATTTAAAAGATTGTAACTTCTTTGCTGCTGAAATGGACAGCACTGTATTTATTGATGCAATCAATATTCCCAAATCAATAGAAAAACTATTGGTAAATGGTATTGCTACAGGTGTTGTCAGCGAAGGAAAAAATAAACATTAACAATGAAGACTTTTAAATATATACATTTCTTTTCAATGCTTATTTTAACATCTTTTCTTGTATTGTCATGCAATAATACGGATAAGAACGAAAAGAAATTAAATAATAAAGCAGATAAAGATACCTGTATCGGTAAAGTATCCATGCATATAAAAAAACATAAATTAATATTTAATCATTTGCAGGAAAAACCGGATACAATACTCATTTTTAAATCAAACAAGTACCAAATTATACCTGAAAAAAGCCAGTTAGAATGGTTTTGTGATAAACATACCGGTACGGTACTTTTGCAAGAAGGATATTTTCAAGCTAAAAACGGGAAATTAATTGCCGGAGCATTTATTGTAAATATGGACAGTATCCATGATACGGATATTGACAATAACTTAATGCGCGGAACACTTGAAAACATTCTAAAATCAGAAGATTTTTTTGACATTAAAAACTATCCTCAATCTATATTTATCATAACAGAAATAAAAAACGAAAAGGGAAATATTTTTTCGATTAAAGGAAAACTAAAAATTAAAGAGATGGAAAAGCCAATTGCTTTTAAAAGCCTTTTTGATTTTTCAGGTGATACTTTATTAGCCAAATCGGACAAATTTGTAATTGACCGTAC
>JAKIUH010000271.1 GCA_021647685.1 Bacteroidales bacterium | reverse complement strand
CTCACTCTCACTAATTATAATAAAATTATTATTGATCCAAACATTCTTTCTAATGACTATACCCGAATCTTTACCCCTTGATTCTATATATCCATATCCATCATAAAGATAAGGGCTTGGTTTAACTCCAAGATTTACATTTTCTTTAAAAATTAGCATTCCTTTTCCAGTTAGTAATGTTGGCTGATTATAGATTGGGTTACCAATAGTTGTATACGAATTCGATAATAGTTTATATTTTAAAAATCTTGGAAATATTTTCCCCCGTTTTTCGGTACGCTTATTTGCCAAGCTTTTTGCTACACCACAAAAACGTAAAATCCATAAGCACCATGCCGATTTTTTGGCAACAGCATCTAAAAAAGAACAAATTTTTGCAGAAAATGAAGATATACAAGTCTATATTTGGGAAGGAAATGATAAAAAAATATTGATAACACACGGCTGGGCAGGTATGGCAGCGGATTTTAAAGAAATGATTAAAGCATTACATCAGGCAGGATTTACCGTAATGGCTTTTGACTTACCTGCACACGGGTTTTCTAGCGGCAAACACACCCACATGCCCATGGTTATGGAAGTAATTAAATCAATTATTGAAAAATACGGCAGTTTTTATGCAATGATAGGCCATTCTTTGGGTGCTGCATCTACCACTTATGCTTTGGCAGAAATTGCCCAAGAAAAAAAACCTGAAAAACTGGTATTATTAGGAGTACCACCGGCACCTTTTGTGTTTTTTGAACAATTCCGTAGCCTTTTATCGATAAATGATAAATTATTTGATAAATGCGTAAAATATGTTGAAAAAATGGTTGGACGTAAAATACAAGATATGTCAATTGAAAAGTCTTTCCCCAAAGTATCGGTTCAAAATATTTTAATTATTCACGACATTGAAGATAATATTATTCCGCTTGAAGAAGTAAAAACCATAGCTGATAAATGGGAGAATGCTCATTTCTTTTCCGGAAATCACGGAGGACATTTCAGGCATTATAAACATACTGATGTAGTAAAAAAAGTAAAATCATTTATAAGCAATTAGTAAAAAACACGAACAATACTTTAATTTTACCGGCAAACAAGCAAATGTTCTCGGATAAAATCTGATAAAAAAAAGATTAGCAGAAATTTTCAAAAATTTATCTGCTAATCTTCAATCGTAAATTATTTATCGCCTTTTTGTTTTTTTTCGTATCTCTTTACGGCATACCACACAAGATACCACGATACGATTATAAAAACAGGCCAAGTTATTAGTTTAATAATTTCTCCACTCATTTTTTTAGATTTTATTATTTAAAATACTGTTTAAGGGTTTCTGCACAAATTTCACCTCACATTTAGTTCTAATATGCATGATCGTCCTTTTGCATTTCGTCTTCGGTAATTGCCTCTTTATCCATCGATTTCCAAGCCCACCAAATATAGGCTGCCACAAAAGGTATCATTAAAGATACGTAGCTCATTACCGTTAATGTATATTGGCTTGATGAACTGTTTTCAATCGTTAATGAGCTTTGCAAATCAAAAGTAGAAGGATAATACGAGGTATTATTATATCCTGCTAAGAAAAACAAAGCCAAAACGGTTAAAATAGTACCTGCGCCCGAAAACCAAATACCTTTATTACTATTTTTGAATAAATTGATAAAAATACCGTATAACACGCCCACAACTCCGGCTAAGAAAATAATCAATACCAAAGGCATCTCAATAAGATTATTGAAATATTTATGTGCTTGCATATATACTTCATGAGTATCGGCATGATAGGCAAATCCGTTAATAAACATTAAACGAATTACAAAAAATAAAAAGAAAACTAAAAATACAAGAGCATTTCGCTTTAAATATATTTTAGCTCGATTAACAATTACCTCATTATCAATATTATTCATAAAATATAAAAGTGCTAAAACACGCGCGAGAAAGAAAACCGCCAATCCCAAAGATAAGTTTTGCATAAAGGCAAGGTTTTGTGTTGTCCAAATAGCTTCCAAACCATGCCAAGGGTTTTCCCATGCAGAAATAATCGGCATATTGCCGCTTGTTAAATCTACAAGATTCATTTTATTAACCGAAAATTGCGAACCGGTAAAAAATGTTGCCACGGCAGTACCCAAAAATATACTTCCTATTGCACCATTAATAAACAAAAATGTTTCGTATGTTTTTGTACCTAAAAAATTATTAGCTTTTGTCCGGTATTCATAAGAAACAGCTTGCAAGATAAACGCAAACAATATAATCATCCAAACCCAATAGGCTCCACCAAAACTTGTAGAATAAAAAAGCGGAAAAGATGCAAAAAAAGCTCCACCGAATGTAACCAAAGTAGTAAATGTAATTTCCCACTTTCTGCCCAGTGAATTAACCAGCATAGTACGTTCAATTTCTGTTTTCCCAAGTTTATAGATTAAGGTTTGTCCGCCTTGAACAAAAAGAAGGAACACCAAAAGAGCACCCAATACGGCAATTAAAAACCACCAATATTGTTGTAAACTTAAAAATGATAAATTTTCAAACATAATTAATTCCTCCTTTTATTTTTTAGTTGAATTTTCAGTAATTTCAGGTCCTTTACGAACAGTAGTCAGCATTATTTTAATTTCGGCAATTAAAAGTGCTGTAAACACTACCAAAAACAAAAAGAAAGTAATTTGAACCGAATAAGTATCAATTTGCGATACAGCCGCAATATTAGGCATCAAATCTTGAATTACCCAAGGCTGACGACCTACTTCGGCAACTACCCAACCTGCTTGTTGCGCCAAATATACCAAAGGAATTGTCCATAATGCTGTCCAAAGCAGCCACTTTTTATCCTGCAATTTGTTATTGCGTGCAAGAAAATAGATATACATGAGCAAAACCAAAAAGAAACCTCCTAAAAGAACCATTGTATGAAAAGCATAAAATGAAATTTTCACATTAGGCAACAACATGTGCGGATCTTTGCCAAAATAATATCCGTAACCGAAATATTCAAAATTTTCTTTAAAAATTTTGAGTGCATCAGCGGCATCTTGCTCTTTTTTGGCTTTTTTTGCATTTTTGTAAGCTGCCAAAGCATCGATGGCTTTTTTGCCTTTAGCAATTTTTTCTTTATACGAAATAATTCCGCGTTCTTGGTTCCCATGTACCAAATCCCGAATACCCGGAACAAATGCATTGGCATCTAAAAAAGCCAAATAAGAAAGCATGTTGGGTATTTCAAATTTAAACGCAAACTCTTGTTCATTCGGTGTTTCTGCTTTCGGGTGTCCAAAAAAACCAATAGCCACCAAAGGTGCATTTTGTTGCCCGTCGTACAAAGCTTCCATTGAAGCAAACTTCATGGGTTGATGCTTGGCAACCACACGAGCCGATTCGTCGCCGGAAAAAATAGTATAAACGGCTGCTAAAATACCAAATACCGATGCTACAATTATACTTTTCATAGCAAATTGTTCTTCACGCTTTTTAAGTAAAAACCATGCGCTTACACCTACCACGAAAATTGAAGCAAGCAAATATCCGGAGGTTATGGTATGCAAAAATTTATTCATGGCAACCGGATTAAAGAGCACATCCAAAAAGTTATGCATCTCATTGCGAGCCGTATCAGGATTAAATTCCATGCCCACAGGATTTTGCATCCAGGCATTGGCTACTAAAATCCAAAGCCCTGAAAGATTAGAGCCTATTGCCGTTAACCATGTAGCCGTAAGGTGTGCTTTTTTACTCACTTTGTTCCAGCCAAAAAACATAATGGCAATAAAAGTAGATTCCATAAAAAATGCCATTATCCCTTCAATAGCCAAAGGTGCACCGAATATATCACCCACAAACCACGAATAGTTTGACCAGTTGGTTCCAAATTCAAATTCAAGAATAATTCCGGTAGCCACACCAATGGCAAAGTTAATTCCAAACAGGTTCATCCAAAACTTGGTAATTTTTTTCCATTCCGGATTTCCTGTTTTTACATAGATACTCTCCATTATCGCCAAGATAAAGCTTAATCCGAGTGTTAAT
Source organism: Bacteroidales bacterium (assembly GCA_021647685.1). Taxonomy (GTDB): domain Bacteria; phylum Bacteroidota; class Bacteroidia; order Bacteroidales; family NBLH01; genus NBLH01. The sequence goes on along the minus strand of JAKIUH010000271.1, from coordinate 2,233 downwards.
GGAACAAAAATCCAGTGGTACATTGCCGTTAATGCAAATTGTGCCCTGGACCAATCGACTAATGAAAAATCAATTTGTTGCATAGGTATTTACATTGATTTGTTTAAATTATTTAGGATTTGTAAGCTGCTCAATTACATAATCGCTACGTTCTTCATCGGTTTTAAATTTTGTTTTTAAAAAGTCAGGAAAAAAGAACAATTTCAATATCGCAAACATAATGAACAACTTAATTATGATAATTAACCAAAGATTTTTACCTAAGGTCATGCTTTTAAAACCTTCGTAATAAAATCTAAAAATATCTTTTAATATTTTAATCATAATATCTTTTTGAACATATGTGCAAAATTATACAAATTTATAAATAGTTCTAACAATTTGAGTAAAAAATAGAAAAACATCTTTTTATAGAATAAAAAGTCATAAACCTAATTATCAAGTACATATACAAATATAGAGATGTATTTATGTTGACAAACATATAAGCTCGTAAATAAAAAAACTCAAAAAGATATCTGCTTATCTATACATTTGTACAAGCTAAGTAAATCCATAATGTACAAAATAGTGCTAAGGTATTGAAATTGAAAATTTATAAGAAAGATAAAAATATTCTTTGGTATTTACGTCTTTTTTTGTAATCTTTTTTTCTTAACAAATTGATACTTATTGAAACAAATGATTGTCAGATTATAGCTAATAGTTTAATAATTTTTTAAAAGAGCAGTAATGAAAATTATATCAATAAATATAAAATATTTTTTATGGCTACTACTTTCCATAATTTTACTTTCCAGCTGCAAAAATACAAGTACTACAAATGAAAATATCAGCTTAAAAGAAAAACTAGATAAATTAAAAGGTGCGAAAAGTAGTACCGAACAAGCAGAAGAAAAATATAAACAAGTATATAAGTTAATGATTGAGCAGCCCCTTGATCATAATCATCCGGATGGGGAAAAATTTTTACAAAAAGTATATATTTCGCACTTGGATGTGGATAAACCGGTGGTTTTATCCATTAACGGATACAGTGCCAATAAAAACAGAATCAGCGAATTAGCAAAACTTTTAGATGCTAATCAAGTATATGTGGAACATCGTTTTTTTGGCGATTCAAAACCCGGTAATTATGATTGGAATTATTTAAACATGGAACAAGCATCGGCTGATTATCATCATATTGTAGCACTTTTAAAAACTATTTATCACGGAAAGTGGATAAGCACGGGAATTAGCAAGGGAGGACAAACCACTATTTTTTACCGATATTATTACCCTAAGGATGTAAGTGCATCAGTACCTTATGTTGCACCGCTAAATTTTTCGGCACAAGAGCCGCGAGTTATTGATTTTTTAAAAAAAGTAGGAACAAAAGAATGTAGAGATAAAATACTTGCTTTTCAAAAAATGTTCTTAGCAAACAGGGATATATTAATGCCGGCATTTAAAAAAAATGCAGAACTTAAAGGCTATACTTTTCATTTACTTGGTGGCATTGATAAAGCTTATGAATACAGTATTTTAGAATATTCATTTGCATTTTGGCAATGGCAGTTTGTAACTTGCAATGAAATACCAAGCCGTATTGACGATCCTGATAAAATAATGGAACATATGAATAAAGTAGATTGCATCTCTTTTTTTTCGGACGAAAGTGTGAATTATTTCCGCCCGTTTTTTTATCAGGGACTTACTGAGATTGGCATGTACACATACGATACAGAGCCTTTTGGAGATTTAATAAAATATGCACATAATCCGAACTTTAAATTTACCATGCCTAAAGGATTTGAAAATGCACCGTTTAACGAAAAATTAATGCGTAGCATTAATAAATGGCTACAAAACGATTCAAAAAACTTTGTATTTATTTACGGAGAAAATGATCCTTGGTACTCAACAGGTGTACGTTTAATTAAAGGCAAAACAAACAATTTATTAATGATAAAAAAAGAAGGCTCGCATCGTACACGCATAAAATCCTTTACAATAGATGAGCAAAAACAGATATTAGACAGTTTAAATAGATGGATTAAACAGGACTAAATTGTTAATAGGAAAAATCCCCGACTATCTTCTGCTACAAACATAATTGCAGATTTAAACCTAAATTGAGCGATTGTAAACTTTGAAAATGACTAATCATTTAGCACTCAAAGAATTTCTAAAATTTCTCAGATACCAACAAGGTGTCTTCCAAATTTATAGAAATCTTTTAGCACCAAAG
>JAKIUH010000270.1 GCA_021647685.1 Bacteroidales bacterium | reverse complement strand
TATTAACATAGAAATTATTTCAAGTACCAAATACATATCTGGAGGTGCTACTTCTATAGGAGGACTAATTATAGATTACGGTAATTATGATTGGAGTGTTCATAAAAAATTTAAAGATCTTGCAATAAAGCATGGACCGTTTACTTTTCATATAAAACTAAGACGAGAAGTCTATAGAAATTTGGGGGCTTGTCTCTCGCCTCATAATGCATATTTGCAATCTATTGGCTTAGAAACTTTTGCACTAAGAACACAAAAAGCAACAGATAATTGCTATCAATTGGCAAAGCACTTGCAAAACATAAATAGCATTATAGCAGTTAATTATCCAGGATTGAAAACATCATCTTATTTTGATATTGCTAATAAACAATTTATAGGCAATCCTGGTTCAATCCTTACTTTTAATCTTAAATCAAAAGAGGCTTGTTTCCGTTTTCTTGATAATTTAAAAATAATTAAACGTGCTACAAATTTGCATGATAACAAAACACTTATAATTCATCCTGCTTCTACTATATTTTCAGATTTTGATGAAAATACCAAATTAGAGATGAGTATAAGTAATTCTATGATAAGATTATCTGTAGGTATTGAAGATATTGAAGACTTAATTTATGATATCGAACAAGCTTTAAACTATTAAATATGAACTTAAACGAAGAGCAAATTGAAAGGTACAGCCGGCATATACTTTTATCAGATGTTGGCCTTGAAGGACAAGAGAAAATTATAAAAAGTAGCGTATTAATAATTGGCGCCGGAGGATTAGGTGCACCCGTTGCATTCTATTTAGCTGCAGCAGGTGTTGGAACAATTGGTATAATTGATGGTGATGTTGTTGATAGAACAAACCTTCAAAGGCAAATATTACATTTTACTCCGGATATTGGAAAAGCAAAAGTTATTTCGGCAAAAGAAAAAATTGAGCAACTCAATCCCGAAATCAGAGTAAATGCTTATCAAGATTTAGTGAGTGCATCAAACATAAGAGATTATATTTCCGAATATGATTTTATTATTGATGGTACAGATAATTTTCCTACAAAGTTTTTAATTAACGATGCTTGTGTGTTAGAGAAAAAACCTTTTTCACATGGTGGTATATTAAGATTTAGTGGGCAAACAATGACCTACACACCCGGCAATACATGCTATCGATGTGTTTTTAATAGTCCTCCTCTACCAAATGCTGTGCCAAGTTGTTCGCAGGCAGGAGTTTTGGGTGCAATTGCCGGAATGTTGGGTACCATACAAGCAGCCGAAGCACTTAAATATTTAACAGGAGTAGGTGACTTACTTACAAATAAGCTCTATTACTTTGATGCTTTAAAGAATGATTATCGAACAATAAACTTAAACAAATCTGATAATTGTGCAGTATGTGGTACTCGACCTACAATTACGGAATTACAAGATATTGAATTACCAGCTTGCGATTTACATTAAAACATTAATGAAATGATAGATAATAAGAAAAAAATTTCAATCATCAGTTTTAGCGGTGATTTTGATAAATTAGTTGCCGCATTCACACTTGCGACGGGTTCGGCTGCTATGAATTATGAAGTGAATTTGTTTTTTACATTTTGGGGGTTATATGTTATTAAGAAGAAAAAAGGACATGATTTTACAGGCAAAGGGATGTTGGCTCGTACATTTAACTTTTTAATGGGTGGAGTCAATAATGTACCTTTGAGTAGATTAAATTTTTGCGGTATCAGCCCTAAATTAATGACAGCTTTAATGAAAAAACGTAATGTTGCTACCCTAAATGAACTATACAAAGCTGCACACGACTTGGGCATAAATTTTTATGCCTGTGAAATGTCAATGCATATATTAGGATTGAAATTAGATGACTTTGATAACAATATAAAAGAAGTTATAGGTGTACCCGGATTTTTAAAATATTCAGAAGGTGGTGATCGAATTTTTATTTAAAAAACTATGGCAAGATATAAATTAGATATAACAAAAGAACATTGCCCTATGACCTTTGTAAAAACAAAAGTAGAATTGGCAAAATTGAAACAAGGCGATTTATTGGAAGTAATCTTACAGGCAGGTGAGCCGCTTGAAAATGTACCTAAAAGTGTTATCGAACAAGGAGATAAAATTCTTGAAACCAATTTGATTAAGGATAATATTTATACAATTTTTATTGAAAAAAATTAAATTGTCATTAATAATTTAATTTAAAATGTTCTGAGAATGGAAAAAATTAGTATTAAAAAAGAGATTGTTGATAAAATAATAAAGCATGCTCAAGATGATTTGCCTATTGAGGCATGTGGATACTTGGCAGGAGAAAATAATATTATCACTAAGCGTTTCATATTGACAAATATTGATAATAGCCCCGAACATTTTTCTTTTGACCCCAAAGAACAATTTGCTGTTTTAAATAAGTGCAGAGCCCAAAATTTGGAGATTATTGCTAATTATCACAGCCACCCTGTAACGCCGTCACGTCCATCACGAGAAGACATTAAGCTGGCATACGACCCTAATATACTATATTTTATAGTGTCATTAGCAGGTGACAAGCCTGATATTAAGGCGTATAGAATAAATAATTCAAAGGTTAAAAATATTCATATTGAAATAGTTACTTAATTATTTCATAATTAATCAATAGAAATAAATTACGAGAACAGCATTATTTTTCAAATTAAAAATTAACGTAGCAATTAAATTACTTTAGCAATGTATAGATTACCCGACAGCTTGGAAAAAGAAATTGAAGATTTTTTTATTGCCATAAATGAATATAAACAGGGTGAAATGAACCCTGTTATGTTTAAAGGAATTAGAGTGGTGCATGGAGTTTATGAACAGCGCACAGAAAATATGCATATGATGAGAGTCAGGTGTGCATCCGGACAAACTACACCAAGACAGTTTAGGACCATCGCCGAAATTGCAGAAAAATATGCTTCAGGGTTTGTTCATATCACAACACGTCAAGAAATACAAATTCATGATGTTGATATTGACGCTGTTCCTAATATTGTAAAAGAACTAAAAAAAGCCGGACTTTCAACACGTGGTGGAGGCGGTAATACCGTAAGAAATATTATTGCATCTCATGATTCGGGAATAAACCCTGAGGAAGTTTTTGATGTTACACCATACAGTAATGAACTAACTACACAACTGATTGCAGAGTCGGACTCATGGAAACTACCACGAAAATTTAAAATATCCTTTTCAAGTAGTCCCAAAGACAATATTAAAGCTACTTTAACCGATTTGGGTTTTATTGCAACACAAAAAAACCGAAAAAAAGGTTTTAAAGTATATTGTGCCGGAGGCTTGGGAAATAAAGCAGAGCAGGGTAAAGTTCTACTGGATTTTATCCCGGATACTCATGTCTATCATGTAGCAAAGGCTTTAAAACTAATGTTTGATAAAAATGGAAACAGACGTCAAAAACATCATTCACGAATAAGGTTCTTATGGAACGATTTGAGTGAAAAAGTTTTTAAACTGAAATTTTTGGACGAATATAACACATTGCTTAAAGAAAAGGGAAAGGAACTTAAAATTAAAGAAACAGAATATATCGCATCTGTAAATAAAAATTATAGTCCTATTTCAAATGATACCCCAGAGTTTATTCTTTGGAAAAAAAGATATGTGACAAAACAAAAACAAGAAGGCTTATTTCAGGTTTCAGTTCCTTTAAAGTTTGGGGATATTAGCTCAAAGGATATATATAAACTCACAAAGCTCTTAGAAAATTTTGGTGATAATTGTTTAAGATATACTGTTAAACAAAATATTCACTTAATTAATATACCCGAAGAATATTTAGCAAATGTATTTGAAACAATCAAAACAATAAATACTTATTCATTTCAAACTCCAATGTTTGGGAATATGGTTGCATGTACGGGTGCTGATACTTGTAAGCTGGGTATATGTTTGCCCAAAGGTTTAGTTTCAAATATAGAGAGGGTATTTGATGAAAAATTTGATACTCTTGAAGAACTCGCTGATTTTAATATTAATATATCAGGTTGTCCAAACTCTTGCGGCTGTCATCAAACAGCAGATTTAGGCTTTTTTGGACGTGTAATAAAAAAAGGAGGAGAAATGATGCCAGCATATAGTATTGTAGCAGGAGGTGTATTAGAAGATGGTAAAACAAAAATTGCTGAGAAAATTACAGAAATACCCGCAAAAGATGTTCCTGAATTTGTAAAAGAATTTTTGAGTAAGTACAAAACAGTAAAATCTAAGTATAAAACTTTTAATGAATATTTGCAAGACTCAGGTAAAGAAGATATTCTGAAAATTTCATCGCAATTTAAACCTAAAGCAATTGAGGAAAGCCCTGAATATTATTTTGATTGGGGAGCACACGAAAAATTTTCCGTATTAAAAGGTCAAAAAGCCGAATGTTCGGCAGGAATGTTTGACATGATTGAAGTGGATATAAATATGATGGAAAATCATAAAAATAATCTTCAGTATAGTGATTATAGTAAAAAAAACGAAATACTTCATAAAATTGTTTTTCTTGCATGTAGAATGCTACTCGTAACCCGTGGAATTGAACCGCGTGGTACAGGCATTGTGTATAAAAACTTTTTGCAACATTTCATAAAAACAGGAATAGTACCCGATGAATATCAATCATTGATAGAAAAAGTTGCTGGAAATGCTAATACTAACATTCTGGCTGACTCAGAAAAAATCATTAAGCTTAGTGAATTAATGGTTGAATTATATAAAGGAATGGACGATTCTTTAAAATTTAATATTGAAAAGATGATTAAATCCGAGAAGGAAATACAAGTATCACAAAATAATATCCGAAAGAAGGATTTACGCGGTGTTGCTTGTCCGATGAATTTTGTAAAAACAAAGATTGAACTTTCGACAATGAATAAAGGTGAGTTTTTAGAAATTTTATTAGATGATGGGCAACCCATACAAAATGTACCTAATTCTGTTAAATTAGAAGGACATTCAGTTCTATCTGTTAAAAATATTGATAATTATTGGTCAGTTCTAATTCAAAAAGCATAAATAGTGTCTGTCTATAAAGTCGAGAGTTTGGTCTATAAAGTTCGAGTTCAAGGCGTGCGAAAAATGAAAACCGCAGTATACTAATGTATTCGAGGATTTGCATTTTTCGCAACAACGCAGAAATCGGACTTTAGAGACAAACTCTAAATAGGCGCTGCTACATAAAGTTAACAGCCGGTTAAATTTTCACTTTTAAGCATGTTTACAACCAATACAAACCCATAATAAAATATTAAAAATTTGTAATATTCTTAAAGATTAGCAAATTACAAAATTTATTTAACTTACAGGGTAACTATAGGGCATTAAAATATCATGATAATCAATGTTTTACAATAAAAATATGCGTTTTGGTAAACAGATACCAATCAATTACTTGTAAAAAATTTACATGCTATTGTTAAACAGAAGCCAGTTAAATTTTAATAATGAAGTACAACCTTTTACCTATATCTTTAAATATTACAGATGCTAATATATTAATTGTTGGTGGTGGAAATGTTGCTATACGAAAGCTGAAAGTATTGCAACAATTTACGAATAAAGTTACAATTGTAGGTGCCAAAATAGATGACAGCATAAAATATTCAGGCTGCAAATTTTTTGAGAAAACTTATGATATAAATGATTTAGCAAAGGCAAATATTGTATTTGCTTGTACAAACAATTTGTCTGTTAATAAAGAAATTAAAACCGACTGTTTTAAAAGAAAAATTTTAGTTAATGTTGCCGGTAATTCGGGTATATCAGATTTCTATTCATCTGCACTTTTTATAACAGATAACAAAATTAGTTTTGCAGTAAATTCAATACAAAAAACTTTCAGAAAAGCTATTGGAATGAGAAACCGGATTCAGCGAATGTTTGAAAATAACACAAGTTTTGTAAACCAAACAGAAACGAGTAAAAAATCATCACAAGTTTTTTTGCCGATTTTAATTAACATGAACAAAAAAAAAGCATTAATAATTGGTAACAATTATGGCACAGATAAAAAAATGAAAATAGTATCAAAATATGTTAAGAATATAGTACATATTAAAGACAATAGAAATATTGTAGAAAAAAACCTAAATGAATACTTTTTAATCTATGATTGTACTAATAATGCAGAATTTAATGAAGCAATTCGCCGTATTTGTACCGAGAGAAGAATTTTACTGAATGTTCATGATCAAGCCAGATTGTGTGATTTTGTATCACCTGCAATCTACATGAAAAGT
>JAKIUH010000269.1 GCA_021647685.1 Bacteroidales bacterium | reverse complement strand
AACTATTATCAACAAGAAGGTTACGGTGAAGATGAATATTGCAGCTTAGCTGAAAAAAAAATTTTAGAACGTATTGATAGTCCGCAATCGGCAGTACATTTTGTTTCCGGCGGAACTCAAGCTAACCTTATTGTTATATCTTCATTATTAAAACCCTACGAATCAGTTATCGCTGCCGAAAGCGGGCATATTGCCACTCATGAAACAGGTGCAATAGAAGCTACAGGACATAAAATCAATACGGTACAAACAAAAAACGGAAAGTTATATCCGAAGGATATAAAAGCACAAATAGAATACCATTCCGATGAGCACATGGTTAAACCCGCTATGGTTTATATTTCTAATACCACAGAGTTGGGGACAGTTTATACTAAAAAGGAACTCGCTGAGTTGTCGGAAACTTGCAAAAAATACGGTTTGTATTTATTTATGGATGGAGCACGCCTTGCATCTGCATTAACATCGCATGTAAATGATTTAAACATGAGCGATATAGCTCGTCTTACCGATGTATTTTATATAGGCGGAACAAAAAACGGTGCACTACTGGGAGAGGCTATTGTGATTAACAATCAAAATTTGCAAAAAAACTTTCGCTTTGCCATGAAACAACGGGGTGCTTTATTGGCAAAAGGAAGAATTTTCGGCATTCAGTTTATCGAGTTATTTAAAAATGATTTGTTTTATGAGCTCGCCCAACAGGCCAATACCATGGCAATGAAATTGGCAGAAGGAATAAAAAAAGCCGGCTACGATTTTTTAACAGAGCCGGCTTCTAATCAAATTTTTCCTATACTCCCTAATGATTTAATTGAAAAATTAAGTAAAAAGTTTGGCTTTTATGTATGGGCAACTTATGATAAGAACCATTCAAGCATTCGTTTGGTTACATCATGGGCTACTAAAACAGAAATGGTGGATAAATTTATTGAAGAGATTAAAAAATAAATTTATACTTTTTCAACTTTAATAATCTTCACGGGACACAATTCAGCTGCTTCCTTGTTGTCCTCCCATTCATCATCGGCCACAACTATAGTATAAATTTCTTTTTTGCCGGAGGCTGCAACCAAATTACTTTTACCGTCTTTATCGTTCATGTGCCAACGGTATGGGGCAACTTCGTTGCAATATCCACAACCGATACAATTTATTCTGTGATGAGTGATTCGTATCATATATAAAATTTAAACATCAAACAATTAGCTGCCACATCTACACATTCACTAATTTATACAATTTATCTGCTCGTCTTACTTTTTCATCAATAGGTACCGAAATAGTTTGTCCTTTATGAGCTTCTTCGGTATTTTTTAAATCTACCCTGATTTCTTTAACAATCGTTTGAATAACTCCTGTGGTTGGTCCTGTAATCAATATTTCATCACCTACCTTTAAATTTCCGGCTTGTAATTGAAATTCAGCCACTTTCAACTTGCTGAAATAATTGGTTCCTTTGCCTAAAAACTCCTTGGTTTTGGTAGCTTTTGAACCATAATCTTTGCTCCATTCGCCTAATTTGCGTCCCAAATAATAACCATCCCAAAAGCCACGGTTAAACACTGTTGAAAGCCGTTTTTCCCAATCTTCGATTTTTTCTTTATCATACGAACCATCTAAAACTGCATTAATGGCTTCGTTATAACATTCCGAAACTGTTTTTACATATTCCGGCGGACGGGCACGTCCTTCAATTTTAAATACTTTTACTCCGGCTTTCAATATTTTATCAACAAAACCAATCGTACTCAAATCTTTTGGCGACATGATGTATTCATTGTCAATTTCTAGCTCATAACCTGTTTCTTTTTCGGTTACAATGTACGATTTTCGACAAGTTTGAAGGCAAGCTCCCCTGTTTGCCGAAGAATTTTGCTCATGTAAACTCAAATAACACTTACCCGAAACAGCCATACACAATGCTCCGTGAGCAAATATTTCTACCCTTATCAACTTTCCCGAAGGCCCTTTGATTTGTTCCTTTTCAATGGTTTCGGTAATTTTGGCAACTTGTTTTAAACTTAATTCACGCGCCAACACCATTACATCGGCAAAATGTGCATAAAACTTTAAACTTTCAATATTACTTATATTTACTTGTGTAGAAATATGTAATTCAATCCCTTGTGAAAATGCATAATTTATAACAGCCTGGTCTGAGGCTATAATTGCCGTTATACCGCTTGATTTAGCAATATCCACCAATTGTTTCATTAATCGAATATCATGGTCGTAAATAATGGTATTTACCACCAAGTAGGATTTTATATTATTTTCTTTACAAATTTTTACAATATTTTGTAAATCATCCGTAGTGAAATTATTGGTCGATTTTGCACGCATATTTAGCTGTTCCACACCAAAATACACCGAATCTGCACCTGCCTGCACTGCGGCTGCCAGCGATTCATAAGTACCTACCGGAGCCATTAATTCTATTTCGTTTCTTTTTAAATTCATTTTGAAATTATAACTTAGGGCGCAAAATTACAATATTCTTTTAAGATTTTTACTATATGCCGAACACAAATTAATACCTTTAGGTATTTTATTATTGAAAAATGAATAAAAAATACTTTATTGTTGGAAAAACATACCCATTCCGGTACATAAAAAAAATTGAACTGGATGAAGAATTCTTTGTTTTTGAAGATATTTATGGAGAACGTTATTTATTATCTTCATTCTACTACAAAAATTATCAATTTAAACCCGGGCAAGAAATTTTATGCCGGATTTTAAGAATTGATTGCTCCGGTAAAGTTTCTATAGAGCCTGAGCATCCCTTTTACAAAATAAATAAAGTATATGACTTTAAATTTAAAAGTCATACAACAATAAGCGAGGAAAATGCACATAAATTTTCCGGCAAAAGCAAGAAATTAAAAAAACACTACCTTGTAGTAACAGATATTTATGGGAATGAGCATTTGGTAAAAGCCAACAAAAAACAAAAAAACAAAAATTATCAACCCAAAAAAATTACTTGCAAAGTAAAAAGCATTACCAAAGGTAATTTTGAGTTAGAGAATATGGAGAATGGAAAAAGAAGCCTCTTTAAGCAATTAATAAGCGGAATGATAAAACAATCAAAAACTCCGGTTTAGTTTAGCATATCTATGCAAGTGTCATTCATTACTACTCATTATATTTTCATCAAAATACAATACATGCTCGGAATACCAATGTTTCAAAAAATTTAGAAATTCAATACAAAAGTCCGGCTTATTTTGCTCATAATCTCTCTGAAATGCAATCAGTTGATCCGTAAATTCCCGATGCTTATCCGTCAGTTCATTAAACAGATTAATATCCTTTTGCTTTAAAAAGAGCCGCTCATTCATTAAGTATTCATTAGTATAAAAACTTATTTTATGAAAAAAATCAACGATTACCTTTTCACAATCACCGGTTTGAACATATCTGGAAAAATTATCAATTAAATCTTCAATTTTTTTACGATTATCCTTTATAATCTTAATAAGATTCTCTGAATTCATGGCCTGATTTTTTATGTCATTATTCGCATGGTAAAATTCTGACAATTTTATAAAGAATACAATGACAAAAATCAGTATTCGTTTTTTTTTTGAAAAATCTATACTTCAAAAATCAAATTTTAGTACAAAATATGTAATTTAGCCTTTTAAAAAAATAAAAATGAACAAAAAAAATATTGTTTTATTCATTGCTTTAATTTTTCTAAGTAATGCTTGTGGAAATAATTCGCAAAACAATTCCGCAACACAACAAAAACCAAATACAAACCAAAAACTTCATATTGAAGATTATGATTTTTCAGTATATGGAAATAATAAATTTATACCCTATAACAAAGCAATATACCAACGCGGAGATGATGTATATTTTGTATTAAAAAACGTAGGTCCTTTTGCTCGTGGAAAAGACAGTCTTAATCGCGCCGAAATGAAAATGGAAATTTTAGATGCAATTAGTGAAACCATTGCATTTAAAAATAATTTATTTGGTGAACGCGGGCATGCTGATTTTGATAATAATCTATTAAAACAACCTTATGCATCTTATTCAACAGACAGTAAAGACAAAATAGGAAAATATACCTTTAAAATTACCGTATATGATTTAGTTCGTGGAGACAGTACCTCTGTGAGCGATGATTTTTATATTGAATAAGCCTAAGTTCTTTAGCTTAGTAGGATATTTAAACAAACCATTATAATAAAAAACTATATCCATATAAATATTATTGATTTGATTGATGTTTTTTTTATTTATAATTTTGCACGGTCTGTTAGAATAAAAAACATCAACCGGAGTTTAAGAAAAAGAAAAGCGCACAGATAAAACAGCATATTCCCTTAACAACCAATAAATTACCATCAACCATCTGTTTTTCAGAGCTAATAAAAATTAATAGTAAAACCAAAATCAATAATAATGATTAACAGAATAATTAATTTTAGTATTAAGAATAAATTGATAGTTATTCTTTTTACACTTTCCATTGCCGCATACGGAACATTTGCTATTTTTAATATTCCGGTAGGGGCGGTACCCGATATTACAAATAATCAAGTACAAGTAATAACGGTTTCATCTAATTTATCCACACAGGATGTTGAACAGTTTATTACTTATCCTGTAGAATTGGAAATGTCTAACTTACCCGGCGTAGAAGAAATACGTTCCATATCAAAGTTTGGATTATCGGTAGTAACCATTGTGTTTAACGATGATATGGGTACATATCTGCCTCGTCAGCTTATTGCCGAAAAGATTAAAACAGCAGCAGCAAATATTCCCGATGACTTTGGCGAACCGGAGATGGGACCCATCACTACAGGACTGGGCGAAATCTACCAATATGTGTTGGATGTAAAACCCGGATACGAAGACCGTTATTCGCCGATGCAATTACGCACAATTCAAGATTGGGTAGTAAAAAGGCAACTTTCGGGTATTCCCGGTGTGGTGGAAGTAAATACCTGGGGCGGATATTTAAAGCAGTATGAAATTGCCATTAATCCCGAACAACTAAAAAGCAGAAATGTAAGTTTGCTCGAAGTGTATAACGCCGTAACCCGTAACAACAGCCTTGCCGGTGGAGCTTATATCGAAAAACAAAGTATGAGCTATTTCATTCGTGGCGACGGTATGGTAAAATCACTCGAAGATATTGGAAATATTGTGGTTAAAACAGTGAATGATAAGCCAGTGTTGATACGCGATATTGCCACCGTACAGCTTGGGCACGCCAACAGGTTTGGGGCAATTACAGCCAATGGCGAAGGCGAAAAAGTTTTAGGGCAAATAATGATGCTTAAAGATGCAAACTCTAAAAAAGTGATTAATGCAGTAAAAAAGCGCGTCGACGAAGTACAAAAAAGTCTTCCCGAAGGCGTTTTTATTAATCCTATTTTGGAACGAAGTGAATTAATCGGTAAAACATCTTTTACCATTGTTGAGAACCTCTTATTAGGTTGTATCATCGTTATTTTTATAGTGATATTATTGCTCGGAAATATCCGTTCGGCATTGGTTATTGCTTCATTAATACCATTAGCTTTACTTTTTACCATTTCGTTAATGTATATTTTCGGTATTGATGCTAATTTAATGAGTCTTGGAGCTTTAGACTTTGGGATAATCATCGATGGTGCGGTAATTATTGTTGAATTTATTGCACTACGAATAAGCAAAGTAAGTGATGAATACAATCAATTAGATAAAGAGGGAAAACAAGAACTGAAGGATAAAATTGCCTTTGAAGGTTCATCTAAAATGATTAACTCTGCCATATTCGGGCAAGTAATTATTTTGATTGTATTAATTCCGATTTTAGTATTAAGCGGTGTAGAAGGTAAAATGTTTCGTCCCATGGCACTTTCGTTCAGTTTTGCCATTATCGGAGCAATGATTTTCGGGCTTACCTGGCTACCGGTAGCTTCGGCAATGTTTTTAAAACCGGTCAAGAAAAAGAAAAAAAGCATAGCCGATAAACTGATGAATTTTGTTTATAACTCATATACACCGGTTATTGAATGGGCTTACGGGCGCAAAAAACTAATTTTTTCTTTAGCAATAGCCTCGCTTGTTTTAACCGGATATTTGTTTACCAAAATTGGGGGTGAATTTGTTCCTACGCTTGATGAAGGTGATTTTGTAATACAACCTGTTTTTAAAACCGGTACTTCATTAAGCAACACCATTGAACTTACCACAAAAATGGAGCGTATTTTGAAAGAGAATTTTCATGACGAAGTTGACCAAATTGTTTCACGAATTGGTGCTGCCGAAG
>JAKIUH010000268.1 GCA_021647685.1 Bacteroidales bacterium | reverse complement strand
TTTGGTGTAAAAAGAAATGTTTCAAAAGATATTGAATTTAGAGTTGTTGGTTTGGCAGAGTCACAATCACATAAATTAAAATGGGTAGACTATATGGGAGGATCTTGGCAAGTCATGGGGAATTGGCTTATCCATGAAGGTGCTGAAAACCCAACTAAACAAGCTTGGGGAGCATTAGGATGTATTGAAGTTTGTGGAGAAAATGCTTGGAATAAATTTAATGAATTACTTAAGAGCCTAACAAATGTTGATGATTATAATGAAATGGGGAAATTGGAGCTGTTAACTGTGGAATATCTACCTGCGCCAAGACCTGCGCTAAGAATAAAAAAATAAAATCATGGCAAATAAAAGATTAATAAAAGTTCCTGTAATGGCTGATTTAGCAGCAGAAGGCAAAAAGCCCGAATATCTGTTTTGGGTGGGGTCGCCCGGGAGCTACGATGATAGAGCTAAAAAAATTACACGTGCATTTGTAAAAATATTGGAACACTGCAAAGTAAATTATGCTGTTTTAGGTGTAGAAGAAACAGATTCGGGTGATCAAGCCCGTCGTGCAGGAAATGAGTTTTTGTTTCAAATGCAGGCAATGCAGAATATTGAAACACTTAATGCTTATAAGATAAAAAAAATTGTTACTTGCGATCCGCATGAATATAATACACTGAAAAACGAATATCCTGATTTAGGCGGGAAATACGAAGTATTTCATCATACCGAATTTATTAATAGGTTAATTAAAGAAGGTAAACTTAAAATTGATGATAAAGAATTTTCCGGTAAGCGCATTACTTATCACGACCCTTGTTATTTAGGGCGTGGAAATGAAGTATTTGATTATCCTCGATTTGTTTTACAACAATTAAATGCAGATTTGGTTGAAATGGAGCAAAATCGCGGACGTTCGCTTTGCTGTGGTGCCGTTGGTGCTCAGATGTTTAAAGAAGCAGAAAAGGGCGATAAAGAAGTTTATGAGCTGCGTACTGAGCAAGCTCTGGATGTACAACCGGATTATATTGCTACTGCCTGTCCATTTTGCATGACCATGATGCAAGATGGTTTAAAAATGAAAGAAAAACAAGATAAAATTAAGGTTTTAGATATTGCAGAGCTAATAGCAATGTCCAAAAATTTATGATTTTGAAATTTATAATCGCTCAATTTAGAACTAAATCCAACAATTTAATAACATATTGTAAAGATTTGTAGTGTTAAGTTTTTATGAACTTTTGTTAAGTTAATCTTAACATTAAGTCAAGCAAAAAAACACATTGACCAATAAGTTATTACTAAAACTCCCTATATCCATTTTAGGGAGTTTCGTTATGTATAATTCATTTAGCGATATGTAATGTTTAGTTTACAAAAAAATACCTTTTTATCGTAAATTAAACCTTACAAAGGGTAAAATTAATTTAGAAAATTGTCTAAGATATTTATTATTAATGCATTAGCTAAATCATTACATATCAATCTAATACTCAACACATTAGTATATTTTTAATTTTTTTAATTTTTTTTTTAAAATTATAAAAATGAAAATCAATACCTTATACTTTTTTTGAGAAAATCAAGTGTTTTCGCATTTTTTTATTACTTTTTTTTTTACCACTTTTACATTGAAAATAACCCCCTATTGTTAAATTTTTTAAATTTTAAAGTGCTAAATGAAAAAAGATCACAATGAAGTATGGAAGAATTGTCTCAATATAATCAGAGACATTGTTCCCGCTACAAGCTTTAGGACTTGGTTTTTACCTATTGTGCCTATGAAGCTGGAAAGAAATGTTTTAACCATTCAGGTGCCGAGTGCGTTTTTTTATGAATATCTTGAAGATCAGTTTATTGATATTCTTAGAAAAACCTTACGCAAAGAATTGGGAGCTGATGCCATGTTGGAATACAGTATCGTGATGCATAACGATACTTCGGCACAAGCAAAACCCTACACAGTAAAAATGCCGGCAAAAGAGAATACAAATCTTAAAAGTCAACCGGTTTCTCTGCCTTTAATGAATGATACCCAGATTAAGAACCCCTTTATTATTCCGGGCATCAAAAAAGTGCATATAAACCCTCAACTGAACCCTGAGTATTCTTTTAAAAATTTTGTTGAAGGCGATTGCAATCGATTAGCCCGTTCAGCAGGTTATGCTTTGGCAAATAATCCCGGGAAAACCGCTTTTAACCCCCTATTTATTTATGGCGGTACCGGATTGGGCAAAACCCACCTCTCACAAGCAATTGGTATAGAGGTTAAAGCCAGATATCCTGAAAAGACAGTATTGTATGTGCCGGCACACAAATTTATTCAGCAGTATCAAGAAGCTACGCGTAATAATACACGTAATGATTTTCTGCATTTTTATCAGATGATTGATGTGCTGATTATTGACGATGTACATGAATTTGCCGGAAAAGAAAAATCACAGGATACTTTTTTCCATATTTTTAACCATTTACATCAAACAGGAAAGCAGTTAATCCTTACCTCTGACCGTCCGCCTGTTGAACTTACAGGATTATCAAAACGTTTAATTTCACGTTTTAAATGGGGCTTATCTGCAGATTTACAATCACCTGATTTTCAAACACGTATTGCTATCCTAAAACAAAAAATATACAGCAATGGTATTGAATTATCCGATGAAGTTATCGAATATATAGCTGCAAATATTGATACGCATGTGCGTGAATTGGAAGGTGCTTTAGTTACCCTTATGGCTCAATCAACATTTAATAAAAAGAACATAACTTTGGATTTAGCCAAAAAAATCATAGACAAAATAGCAAAACAAACAAAACGCGAAATAACCATTGATTATATTCAGAAAGTAGTATGCGACTATTTTGATATGAATGTTGATGTGTTACAATCAAAAACACGTAAGCGCGAAATTGTTCAAGCACGCCAAATTGCCATGTATTTTTCAAAAAATTTGACGAATTCTTCATTATCTACAATTGGCTCACAAATTGGAGGTAAAGACCATGCTACTGTTTTGCATGCATACAAAACGGTAAATAATTTGGTAGAAACCAACAAAGAATTTAGAAGCTACATAGGCGATATTGAGAAAAAATTGAAATTTTATTAATTTTTGATTGAGATTCTTTGAAAAAGACTGCTTTCAGCAGTCTTTTTTTGTGTTGGCTTGTAGATTCTCAGCACTGGAGTGCTGAGCTACGGAGTGCTGAGCTATGCTATAGAATTGCCAAAATAATCCCTGCAATCAAAGCTGCCAGCGAAACATAGGCACATCCTTTGGTGCATCCGTCCGGACCGTTTGCCGGATGCCGGGGAGTATTGTATTTATCGCTATAATTTTGCGGATTATTATAATCGGGATTAGAATATTCAGTATAAAAACTATTTTGTACCGTTTTTAAACTGATATTTTTTGTATCCAAAATTACATTCTTACTATCTACCAAATTAAGTTCAAAATTACGTGTTTTACCTGTAACTTCTTCACCGGCAGTGAAAACAATTGCTAAAATAAGTTTATCATGTGCCGGTATTTTTTCAATCATCGTAATACGATTATATTCAATGTTGGTGTCATCAAAAGAACTAATCATAAGTGCCAAATCGTATATGGAATGGTCGGTCGGATTGGTAACGATTACCTTTAAAACTGCCGATTCTTCATATCTTAACACATTTGTTCCGTTAAAACTTGCTGACTGAATTACTGCTTTATCCGGTGTGCTTTCGTTTACAAATTCTTCTTCAATTTTTTCCAAAACCAAATAATTAATCGAAATTTTCATGGTTTCGTTAATTACAAAACCAATTTTATTTCCAAAATTTGGTAAAGCCATAATTCGAGCAACATAATAATCATTTATATAAAATTTTAAAATAGCGCCTTTTTTTACAATTCTCAACCGGTTTGTAGAATTATCCCAGCGATTAATACCGCTGTTAAAGGTCCAAGGAATTAAATCCTTACTTTCTCCGTTGCGCCACTCAATCACTTTAAACTGGCCGTTACCGGAAATAAGAAATTCAAATTCATTATTAGGATCAGAGCTACCCCATACAAGACCAAAACCGTTGTCGTCAATGCCTGTAATTTTGGTGATTTCCGTAGATATTTTAAAGTTATTTATATCCTCTAAATTTACAGGAACTGTACTTGTAATAGCCTTGCCAAGCATTTTGCCCTCCATTAGATAGCGTCCGTTATCAATTTTTGTAAGTCCTTCGGGAGTATTGGATATATACCAATTATTTTGATTGTTCAAAAATTCATCATTAAATACCACTGTGCTAATTTGTGCACCGGTGTTTAATGAAAAAAGGCTTAAAATAAGCAAAAAAGTAAGTTTTCTATTCATAATAATACAAATTCAATCAATATTTTGGCTAAAATACATAGTATTTTTATTATTACCATAAATTGACAACTATCTTTTACTTTAGAGAGCAAACAGTGTTCAACTACCGTTTCTGTCTATAAAGTCATCAAATTGAAAATTTATCTTTTTGATGAATTTTTAATTTTCAAAAATCAAAAACTTTATAGACAGGCACTAATTAATTTAACATAATCGTTAATGCCAACGAAATTTCCATAAATTTAGTCGAATTTTTCCCGAATGTATCGAATGGAAAATTTACAACAAGGATAAAGTTTTTTGCACTTTCAATTGTCAATCCCGGATTGAGTGTTAATTTGTAAAAATCAAAATCATCTACATTATAATCAGAGCGAATATAATTTATTCCCATAACAAATTGTAAATCATTATTGATAAAATATCCAATATCTGTATTTAATAAGATATCATGATTATGATTTTCAATAACATTTCTTGTAAGGTGTTGATATTGAAGATTAAAATCCATACCTAATTTTCTGGTTAGCTGATATGAAACAATAATTCCTGTAACAAAACTACCGGTGTTATTTATTGAGTTTCCTTTCTTTGTAATTACTCTGTTTCCGGTTAAGAAATTGCCTCCTGCAAGCAAGCCTAGTTTAAGCTGCTCATATTCAAAGGGAAGTTTGTATTTAACCCCTAATTGTACCGAACCCATACTAACTGGAAATGCAAGACCGGCTTCCATATTTTTAAATATACCGTAAGTTAATCGAAAACCCATATAAGAGTCAACTATCATACTGTCATTGCCGGGAAAAACTGATACAATACTACCTGATTTGTTCCATGCCTTACCCGAAAAATTAAAGCCAATAGCCGGTTCAAATTCAATTGATTTATTAGGCACAGTTTCTACACATAAAGCAGCTAATTTTGAAGCAGATAATCCGCCAACTTGTGCTTGTGTTAAATTACTAACGATTAATATTAAGATAATTATAATTGTTTTGTTCATATGTTTTTATTTATTTATCCTTAAACTCACAAATATTGCATAACAAGTAATAATCATCAGATGAATAATTAAAGTAAAGTTTAGTAAACAGGATATTAATCAACTGACAACCAGCATATTAACTAACTTATAATCAATGCATTGACACAACAACTTGCGTATTTAAGATTCATTAAAAAATAAGAATAATGTAAATTGAGTTGTTTAAAATCATCCTATACTCTCCAGTTTAACTACTAACTTGTAGGCATGCAAATACATGATATATTGTTAGCCGGTCAACAAACAGCTTAGTGCAATTATAAAGTAACTGCTGATGATTTTAACAGTATTTTAATACTATATTTATATCAATTTTTAAATTCCGGGAGGTGCTCTGTTATTGAATGTCTTCCTTAACGAAAATCTTAGAAAAATAATATCATTAGAAACAAGAATTGCAGAAAGAAAAAGATAAACGGAAAGTATAAAAACTAAAAGTAATGATAATGTACTTATTGCACTATTAATAATGTTCAGTAATATTAGTAATTTTTTTTTGTGGTGATGGTTTTGCACCGGATTGTTTGAACTGCTGTTTTTGACTTTATAAGGATGTGCATGTTCAATAATTACTCCCGAAGGTAAAATATGTGTATGCCTATTATCTATATTGTTAAAAAATAGCAATATTACAGCCGGACTAAGGAGTAAAAATATTATTTTAGCTATTTTACGAATAGATTGCATAGAGCATATATAAAAACACTACAAATATATTTGTCTATAAAAAAATAAACAATACCTATAAATGGCTATTTTATTCTTATACTACCTTAAATCAGTGAATATCAAACTAATTTATTGACAGTCATCGGATGAATAATTTAAGTAAGATGAAAAAAACATATAATAAATAGTTATAAATTAGCAAATTCATCAGATGACTTACATAAATTAGGTA